>NZ_JAQOSO010000119.1:0-22550 GCF_030068505.1 Roseofilum capinflatum BLCC-M114 | reverse complement strand
CCAACAAGTTAAGAAGGGGAGTAAAGTCCCTCCTATGGGAGAGGGATATAGGGAGAGGGCATTTAACTGGCTACAGCAGACTGCTCACTAGCGAGGGCATCTTTCACACGCTGATTGCGGACTTCTCCGCCGTGGGTGACACAAGTGCCGCTAATAATATCGTCTTCAAAATCGAGATTTAACTCCCCTTCTTTCACCAGATAATTCAGCAGAGTCGAGATATTTTTGGCGTACATTTGCGAGGCATGAACCGCCATCGATGCGGGCAGATTGATCGGCCCAATGACCGTGACTCCTTCATAAACCACATCTTTACCCGCTTCGCTCACTTCACAGTTGCCCCCTTGTTCAGCCGCTAAATCAACAACTACCGAACCGGGTTTCATTTGGGCCACCATTTCTTTAGTCACCAACCGGGGTGCTTTTTTACCCGGCACTTGAGCCGTCGTAATCACCACATCCGCCGTTTTTACATGCTCGGCGACTAATTCTTGGGAGCGCCGTTTGGAGTCTTCGGAAATTTCCCGCGCATAGCCTCCTTCGGCTACGGTTTCTTCGTCAAGTTTCACTTCTACGAATTTCGCGCCCAAACTTTGGACTTCTTCCTTAACTGCGGGACGGATGTCAAAGGCTTCTACGACAGCACCAAGTCGTCTGGCAGTGGCGATCGCCTGCAAGCCAGCTACTCCCGCCCCAATGATAAACACCTTTGCCGGTCGAATCGTTCCCGCAGCCGTCGTTAACATGGGGAAGAACTTAGGCAGAACAGCCGCCGCGATCAACACCGCCTTATAACCCGCAACCCCCGCCTGAGAGGATAAAGCATCCATACTTTGGGCGCGACTGGTACGGGGAATCAGTTCCATACTCAAAGCCGTGACCTGAGCATCAGCCAACTTTTGCATCATTTCCGGTTGAGCCAAGGGATTTAAAAAGCTAATTAACACTTTTCCAGGAGTCAATAGCCCCAATTCTTCTTCCACAGGAGAGCCGACCTTTAAGAGGACATCCACTTCCTTCCATAATTTCTCTTTATCAGAAATAACCTGCGCTCCCGCTTCCTCATAGGCAGAATCCGCAAAATAGGCTTGCTCTCCTAGGCCAGATTCGACCCAAATTTCTAACCCCTGTTTGCTCAACTTGGCGATCGCATCGGGAATTAGAGCAACTCGGCGTTCTCGATATTCAACTTCTTTAGCAACTCCTATTTTCATGGATATTCCTCTTCTATAGTGATCGATTAGCTATTGATGAACTAGCACGCTGGCTGGATGGATAGCACCGACTGGATTTGAGTAATTTGCATTTGGTTCTTATGGATCGTAAGCCCATCCCTGGCAACCCGGAAGGATCTTTAACTTATTTTATGAATTAGCGGGACTTCAAGACCCCCATCTCCGAAATGGGTGGCGATCGCCTCTATGCCACAATAGAGAAACAGTCAATATACTGGAGGGAGTCTCATGGCGATCGCCGATCTAGATCGTATTACCATCAATCCAGAAGTATGCCTTGGACAACCAACGATTCGGGGAATGCGGATCACCGTAGAATTTGTCCTCAAACTACTCGCTAGTCAGTTATCTGTTCCAGACATTTTAGAGTCGTATCCAGAACTCGAAGAAGAAGACATTCGTCAGGCTCTCAATTATGCAGCCTGGGCAGTATCCGATCGCGTTGTTCACTTCACTTCAGCATGAGTCGTCTACGTTTAATTGCCGACGTTCATATTTCTCCTGTGACAGTTGCAGCTTTATAGCGCTTCGCGCTAGGGAATAGGGAATAGGGAATAGGGAATAGGGAATAGGGTTGTAGTACATGGCTTTGAGCCTTTAAGACTTTACACCATAACAGCGCAAAGCGCTGTTATGGTACAGGGCTACGACATAGTACGCACCACAGATGTATTACCTCCGACTGCTGCTGATGCGGAGATTTTGGAAGTGGCGAGGGTAGAGAATCGGGTGATTTTAACCCAAGACTTAGATTTTTCTATGCTGGTTGCTCTCGGCAATTATGGACTCCCTAGCCTAATCACATTACGGTTGTCCTCTGTAAAACCAGAAAAAACTCCTAGATGTTTTACCTATTAAGGGGGGTTGTGGGGATCTTTCCCTGCTGTACCTCATTACAGCGCAAAGCGCTGTAACATTTACGGACTTGATATCACTAGAGTAACTCAATTCTCAAGCCCAACCAGAAAAGCCAAAAAAAACGCCCCCCTGACGGAGAGCGTTTTTTTTGATTAAATCAGTTTATCAAAACTCGAATTAACCGTTGATAGAAGGAGCAGTTAAAGCTACAGGAGCAGCTTCACCAGCCGCCAAATCTAAGGGGAAGTTGTGAGCGTTACGCTCGTGCATTACTTCCATACCCAGGTTGGCGCGGTTGATTACATCTGCCCAGGTGTTGATTACGTGACCTTGAGAATCCATGATGGATTGGTTGAAGTTGAATCCATTTAGGTTAAACGCCATGGTGCTTACACCTAAAGCTGTAAACCAGATTCCAACTACCGGCCAAGCTCCTAAGAAGAAGTGAAGGCTACGGCTGTTGTTGAAGGATGCGTATTGGAAGATTAAACGTCCGAAGTATCCGTGAGCGGCTACGATGTTGTAGGTTTCTTCTTCTTGTCCGAATTTGTAACCGTAGTTTTGAGATTCAACTTCGGTGGTTTCACGAACTAAGGAAGAGGTTACCAAACTACCATGCATAGCGGAGAACAGTGAACCTCCGAATACACCGGCTACTCCCAGCATGTGGAAGGGGTGCATGAGGATGTTGTGTTCTGCTTGGAATACAATCATGAAGTTGAAGGTTCCGCTAATTCCTAAAGGCATTCCATCAGAGAAGCTTCCTTGTCCGATGGGGTAGATTAAGAATACAGCAGTTGCAGCAGCTACAGGGGCGCTGTAAGCTACGCAAATCCAAGGACGCATTCCTAAGCGGTAGCTCAATTCCCATTCACGACCCATGTAAGCGAATACACCGATCAGGAAGTGGAATACGACGAGCTGGTAGGGGCCTCCGTTGTACAACCACTCATCTAAGGAAGCTGCTTCCCAGATGGGGTAGAAGTGCAGACCGATCGCGTTGGAAGAAGGTACAACAGCACCAGAGATGATGTTGTTTCCATACAGCAAGGAACCAGCTACGGGTTCGCGGATGCCGTCGATGTCTACGGGAGGAGCTGCTACGAAAGCGATGATGTAGCAGATAGTAGCGGTTAAGAGGGTGGGGATCATCAGTACGCCGAACCAACCTACATAAAGGCGGTTTTCGGTTGAGGTAACCCACTGACAGAACCGCTCCCAAGCGCTCGCGTTGGAGCTTTGTTGAAGAGTTGTGGTCATGTTTATATGATGGCTATGTATTTTTCTAGGTTCTGTGGCGGTTTTTTTCCGTCCACATTTCCAATATAAGTGACTTTGTTTAGTTTTGTAAAGCCCTTTTAATTTAGCGATCCTGATGATTAACATTAACTAAGCTTATATATTCAATAGCGAATCCGGGGATCGACATAAGCATTCAAAATATCGATCGCAATACTGGCCATCACCACAATAGACGCGAAGAAGACCACAACCCCCTGAACGGTAGTGTAGTCGCGTAAGCTAATCGCCTCATACAACCGATTCCCCAAACCCGGCCAAGAAAACGTCACCTCCGTCAACACCGTTCCCCCCAACAGCGCTGCCAGGGTCAAGCCCAAAATCGTAATCACCGGAATCAGGGCATTTTTCAGGGCATGGGCCAACAAAATCCTCAACTCCGGAATTCCCCTTGCCTTAGCTGCCTCCACATAATCCGCCTTCAGAGTTTGTTGCAAATTCACCCGCACAATGCGCTCAAAAATCCCACTAAGCAACAACCCCAACGTCAAAGACGGCAGGGCCAAATGATGAATCGCCACCCAAAGCTGGCCCAAATTCCCCGTTAACAAACTATCTATCACATAAAGTCCCGTTGGCCCCTGGGGAGGCGTTTCCCCCAGAGCAAAGCGAGTGCCCAGGGGAAACCATTGCAGTTCTACCGCAAAAATTAACTGCAACAACATCCCCGCCCAAAACGGCGGCACAGAATAAGTAATAATGCTAAACAACCGCGCCCCCACATCCAAAGGTGTATGGGGGCGAGAAGCTGCCAACGTCCCAATCGTAATCCCGATCGCCAGCGCCACCGCCATACTGCACACCGCCAACTCCATCGTCGCCGGAAAATGCAAGCCAATGATATCCCAAACCGTTTGTCCGCGACTGGTTAAGGATGTGCCTAAATCCAACTGCAACAAACTGCCCAAATAATTCAGGTATTGCAACCCCAAGGGTAAATCTAACCCCAATTGTTGTCGTAGCTGTGCCTTCGCCTCTGCGGATGCTCTGGCTCCATAAATGGCATCTACCGGATCGCCCGGAGTCGCCCTTAATAGTAGGAAAACCAGGGTGACAATCAGCCACAACATCAGGGGAGCCAACAGCACACGGGTCAGAATATAATACTGAAGAGCCTTAGAACGGGACATAAAAGCGGTAACTTAACAATCAGTCCCTATTTTAGGGGCGATCGGGGGCCTCAATAGCTGAGAATTTCCAGATCCACAGGAGCCGTTCCAGAATGGAGCATCTCCGATCTCCCTCGCTGCTACCCAAGATTCACATGATCCAGAGGAACTATAGCAGTCCCCTTGAAAGGGCGTTCAACGTACAACTAAGATCGGTTCCAATACCATCTTGGAAACCAAAAACTAAAGGCTACTAGCACTGCCAACAAAGGAGTGCTAAAAGCTGTACGCATAATTAGAAAAATTTCCAGTGGCAACCAAATTTGGGAGAAAATTAAGAATACTGCCGCCATTAGATGTACAATTGCCCATATGATAGTGAGAATGACCCAGGCAGACTGAAATTCTTCAGACTGCCTAAATTCCCCTAACTCCTGTGATTTCGGAATTTCCCCCATAGCTTCAGCAAAGACAAGTATTAAGGGGCGAGAAAATCCTAATGAGCCAAGAAAAATCAATCCCCAAAGCGTATGATCGATCGCTGCTGTAGCCAGATAAAAGTCTGGATTAAGTGTAACTATTATGCCCACGATTTCAATCAGAGTTAAAGGGATAGATAATACGGCAAAGAGATTGATTTTCTTAAATGCTAAATGAGTGATTGCAGCTACTCCAACAGCCCAGCCAGCCGCTAAAAAAGCACCAATCAAAGGCTTCTCAAAACGATGAAATAGATAAAAGATTCCAATTGGAATCAGCCCTCCAATGATGAACTGCTTCCAGGGGAATCGCCGTCTCATTGAATACCACCAAGTGTCCGCTTGATTTCGATTTTTCATGTGATTTCCCTCTTTGAGTTTAGCTATGCCCTTCAGAGTTTAAGTAGGTAGCTGAAGATATGGAAGTTGTAGAGTAGCGGGTTCATAATTGGGCGCGATCGCTTTCTAGCAGAGTAAGTTTTGCAACAACTTTTCTGATGTCTAACTCATTCTCGCTATATTGTAGCTGGTTCACATTGGAGGCTAGTTTTGTTTATGCAACGGTTCCTACGCCTGGATGGATTTACGAGAGCAGAACGAATTGGGATGACCTATCGTGTAAGTGAGGCAATTAATCAAGCGGGAGCTTGGATTACCAACTTTCACCTCTACTCAAATCTCCTGATTTGCATCAATTTCCAAGTTCCGATCGCTAATTTAAACAGACTCGCTGCAACGCTACAGGAGACAGGTTTGCAGTTGAGCCAAGAGAGTTTAGAGCAGCTTATGCTTGCCCATGACTCAACCCTGAAAGAGCAAGAGCTAGTCGGGACATTGCAAATTACCTTTGTACATAACGAACCTGACTTACTCCGAGATATACCTGCTGTTCCAGGGTAAGAATTTTGGATTTGATATAAACTAAAATCAGTCAGTGGTCAAAGAGATAGATGATTTCTGGAATTGCGACCCACCAACAGAAAACGCTGGGAGAACAGCGATTGGCGCTGCATGGATTAGCGTGGGAAAACTATCAACAGATTCTCCAGGGCTTACCGGAAAGTCGCGCAGTACGGCTGATTTACGATCGCGGAACGCTAGAATTCATTATGCCCCTAGAAGACCATGAATTTGCGGCTGAGTTGATTGGGGTCTTTATTCGCGTGCTAGTCGCAGCCATGGGATTGAAGCTCAAATCTATGCGCTCGACCACTTTAGCTCGTCCAGACTTGGATCGCGGTGCAGAACCCGATAACGCCTACTATATCCAAAATCAACCTCAAGTTGCGGGTCGCAGGGTTGATTTACAGCAAGATCCGCCCCCAGATTTAGTCGTTGAAGTCGATATTACCCACACAGATATGGATAAAAATCAACTGTATGCGGCTCTGGGAGTGCCGGAATTTTGGCGCTACGATGGGCAAAAATGGCGCATTTACCGACTGCAAGGAACAGTGTATCAGGAATGGGAGCGATCGCCGACCTTTCCTCTCGTCGAAAAAGCAGATTTATATCATTTTTTACAGCAAGCCCAAGAAGATGAAATCGCAGCAGAACAAGCATTGCGTCAATTAATTCAGGAAAGAATCGTTTAACAATCAATAAGCGAATTCAACGTACAACTAAGATCGGTTAGATGTACAATTCCCCATATGATAGTGAGAATGACCCAGGCAGACTGAAATTCTTCAGACTCACTAAATTCTCCTAACTCCTCTGAGTTCGGAATCTCCCCCATAGCTTCAGCAAAGATAAGTATTAACGGGCGAGAAAATCCTAATGAGTTAAAGGGTTCCAGGGGAAGCGCTGTCTCATTGAATGCCACCAGGTTTCTGATTGATTTTGATTTTTCATTCTATGATACCACGATCAGAATATAATACTGGAGAGCCTTAGCACAGGGCATAAAATCGGTAACTTAACCCTTCAGTTGCACAACCAGTCCGTATTTTAGGGGCGATCGCTTTCTAGCAGAGTAAGTTTTGCGACAGAAGACTTAAAAAAACTTTTAGACTAGCTATATCTAATGATTATGTATTATCAACGCAAACACGATTTCTACCACTATTCTTCGCTTCGTAGAGAGCCTTATCAGAAAGTTCTATGAGTTCACCAAATGTAGCAAAATTCTTAGCTTTTTTGTACATTGATATACCAATACTCACTGTCATGGTTATGCAGTCTACACCCGCCATAATTGGTGTTTTTTCAACTTCAATTCTTATTCGTTCAGCTAATTTCTGACCCGCTTCTAATGAAATTTCTGGAATGACTGCCAAAAATTCTTCTCCACCCAGCCTTCCGAATATATCATTGCACCTAATATTCTTAGAGATAATTTCTGAAAAAGCGATTAATGCAATATCACCAGTCTTGTGTCCATATCGATCGTTGATGGATTTAAAGTGATCGATATCGAACATCATACATACAAGCGAAGTTTGGCCTTGCTTGATACGCATAAACATTCTTTCGGCTAAATCTAATAAATGCTGTCTTGAATAAACTTGCGTTAAGGCATCAAATTCAACCATTTCACGCAGTTGGTTTTCCGCATTTTTGAGTTCGCTAATGTCTACCCATTGACAGACGACATTTTTCAACTTTCCTTGTGAGTCCATGATCGGGAACATATAGACATCGATATACATATCCCGTGCTGCTTGAAAAGCAATATCATTAATCTTTGTCCCTTGCCAAAAAATCGTAAAATGCGCTGGTTGATGCGTCTCGAAAACAGACTGCACTTTCGGCATCACACCTTGCGCTTTCAGGTTATCGTCCTGAAAAACGTTATATGTGCCGACAATCTGATCGTCCGGTATATTCAGGGTTTCACATACAATACGGTTGACCTGGATGACTGTCCCGTCGCGATCGGATATCCACATCCCGAACATACTTAAATCAATCAGCGTATTCAGAAACTCCCTAGCGGCATGAATTTCTGCTTCAGCCTGTTTGCGATCGGTAATATCATTATTGGTCAACACAAGGTGGCCAGAAATCAATTGCGCGTAGATCTCGCATATTTTGACAGACCCATCCCGGCAGGTAATATGATATTCACCAGTATTCACGGCGGTTGTCGAGTGTTGCATTCTTTCTAGATACGGCTGCGAGCGATCCATTACCTCCTGGCGGTATTGGGGATCGGGATAAGCCAGGGAAAACCATTCGGCAGGCGTTTGGGGCTGATGTCCAAACAGTTCTTGTGCGCTTTTACTCCAATGTAAAATATTTTCACCCGCCGCATCTAAAACAACAACCGGGAATGGGCTTTCATTAACGAGGGTGCGGAACTGTTCTTCGCTTGCTTTGAGAGCTTGTTCAACTTTTTTTTGTTCGGTAACATCTCTGTTTATTCCAAGGACACCAAATATTTGATTGTTCTCATCTTTGAGCGGGATTTTTACACTATGCAAAAAACGAGTTTCACCAGAAACGATTGCTGTAATCGTGTTTTGAACAATCTTTCCGCTTAATACTTCTAGATCGTATTGATGGTATCCTATGATTTCTTTGTCGGGGTTGCCTTCCAGCAGTTCAGCATCCCAACCGTTCTCCAGATCGGTTTTGCCAATCAACTCAGACGGTTCTTTATTAACTCCTTGAGCAAATTTTCGATTGCATAAGATTGTCTTTAACTCCTTGTCTTTGACAAAGATATAATCAGTTGAAGTGTCAATGACATTACGCAATAAACGTTCGCTTTTCTTTAATGCTTGCTCTGCTTTTTTGATGTCAGAAATATCACGAAACTCGACGACCCGAGCTGGCTTACCATGATATTGAATAGCCTTTGCATGAAGTCGCAACGGAAAAATTGTGCCATCCTTTCGGATACCTTCCACCTCATACGACTCTTCAGATCCTGAGATGATCTTGTCCATCACCAAGTCACGCCAGTCCGGTGCAATGAGAAGAAGGCCATCCATGCCGACCAGTTCGTCATAGGAATACCCTGTAATATTGATTACGCCTTTTGAAAAATCAAGAATACGTCCTCGATCGTGAATGATACTGCCGCCGAAGGATGGATTATAGAATAATCGGTGGCGTTCTTCACTTTCTCTCAAAGCATCTTCGATTTGTTTGCGGTCGGTGATGTCTGTCCCGGTACTTATGAAATATTCCCCAAATGAAACACTGGTCATGTGGTAGAACTGACCCGTTGGTGGGAAATAGGCTTCCCATGTGTAGGGTGTACCTTCTGAAAAAATCTTTTTCACAATGGGCATGAACTGCTCCGTTGCATCATAAGAGAAGATTTCATTGGTGGTTTTGCCGATAATTTCAGGACGGGTTTTGCCCCAGGCTTTGAGAGCAGCAGGATTGACCTCTACCAATCTCCAGGTCTTAATCGCACCTTGTTCATCACGAACGAGCTTCCAGAGATGTACCTCGTGCATCATATTCTCGAACAAGTTCCGATATCGTTCCTCACTTTTTTTAAGTGCGCTAATGTCCATAAAGGTGGTGACAATTTGGCTGAGGTGTCCGTTTTCATCAAACTCCGGGATTGCTGTATCGAGAACCCACATCGGTTCGGCTTTGTCGCTTTGCTGAATGCCCACCACCAGGTTGTGGACGGGTTTTTTCGTCTTAAGAACCCGCGACACAGGATATTCTTCAACCGGCATCGGGCTGCCGTCCTCCCGCAAAAATGTCCAAGCAGTATCGGTCAATTCCTTTCCAAGCATCTGCTCGCGTGTTAAGCCAAGCATGATTTGCGCTGTCGTATTACTTTTAATTACGGTTCCATTCTTCCCATGAACCACTACCCCGGCTTGTATGCTGTCGATCGATTGGCCAATACGGCTTTGTTCTCGGAGCGTTTGGCTTGCCTCCAGCTCCTGAACCCTCTGCTCCAATTCTTCATAGGTCAATCTTTTAGACATATAACGCATCAAGGTGTCCTCCATAGAAGAGGGATAGCGATGAACCTCTCTCGATTACTATTCTAACCTAGCCTTTGTATGTCAAGACTTGAAGCTGTTTTTGCTTACTTTCTAAGCTAGATGATAATTGTGAGAATTTTGTGAATTCGATTAAAGTGAGGAGTGCGAACATCTTGCTCGCTGTTGTGTTCCCTATTCCCTATTCCCTATTCCCTATTCCCTATTCCCTATTCCCTATTCCCTATCCCCTATCCCCTATTCCCTATTCCCTATTCCCTATTCCCTATCCCCTCGTCATCAAATTAAGTATCATCCGACTGAGAATAGAGCCAGTCTTGGATTTCATGGGTAACCCAAGCGGCTTCATTGGGTCTTATACCAGGAGCAATTCCATAAGTGTATTCTCCAGTATAATTGTGGCAATGGAGTTTTACCAGGGTGCCATAGTGTTCATGGTGAATAAAGACCCCCATTAACTGTTCGGATAAACCGGTTTGGGTTAGGTAGCTCCAACCAAATAACTTCCTTTCGATGGTAAACTCCTCTTTCTCAAACGTGACTTGGGTTTCAGTCGCTGAAAATAACAAGATTAGGACAACAATGGTTAAAAACACAACGAGCAAAATCAAGGGATTGTGAAGAAGTCTGAGAACGCCCATAAACATCGTCCGGGTAATCATCAAGCTGGCTAAGATGAGGGCAAGGGTTCTGAAGGTATTGCGCTCAAATCTAGGAGGTATTTCTAATTTTAGCGAAGTGGGCGATCGCCAAATGTCAATCAGGGTGTTGTCCGGTTTTGGGACATGGCCAAACTTAGCGCTCTGGGTGGTGGAGATCTCCACCGGTTGGGTATAGAGTTGATTGAAGGCTTCCTGAGCGCTGCTAAACCGCTTTTCTAGGGCTGGATCGGTCATTTTCTCGATCCAGGTGATGAAATAGGGATTGAGTGTCGAGCGATCGCGAAATTGAATTCGATTGTCTCGATGGGGCAGATCGATCGGCGGAACCCCAGTCACCACATGAATCAACGTCGCGCCTAATGCATAGAGATCTGAAGCCGCAACCGCACGCCCCCAAAACTGCTCCAACGGTGCATAACCACTCGTTCCTACCACCGTAAACGTCACCCCAGTCACCGCCGCTTGCGATTGCACCGCCCCAAAATCGACTAAGTAAACCTGCCCATCCTCACCCAAAATAATATTACTCGGCTTAATATCCCGATGCAGCACCGGGGGACTCAAGCGATGTAAATAGATCAGGATTTTCAACACAGAAGCCGCAATATCCTTCACCTCCTCCTCCGCAAAACGCCCCCCATTCTCCAACCGCTCCTGCAACGATGCACCCGGAATATACTCCTGCACCAACCCAAACCAAGGAACCCCTCCCCCCATCTCTTGATCCAGAGAAAAATAATCCCGATATTTCGGAATACAAGCATGATCGAGCGCTTGCAGCACCTGCGCTTCCCGTTCAAACAACTTCAGCTCATCCCATTGCATCTGAGGATTAAACGCCAACAACTTCAGGGTTACCGATTCATTACTGGTTAAATCCGTAGCCAACCAAGTTTGACGACCTGCCGCCGTCCGTCCCAATTTCCGGTGTAGCTGATATTCTAGGGGTTGGGAAGACGTTGATTGAACGGATAACACTTGTTCCGCTTGCAACATAGGAGAGGGAGTTTCCAATGAGATATAGATATGCTGTAGGAGCGAAGGCCCTTCGCACCAATATTCCTACTATAGCAATGAGCCACGGTTGTAGGGGCGGGTTTGAAACCCGCCTCCTAGAATTTCTCACCGTAGATTAATTTTCAAGCAGTATTCTAGACAAGATAGTGAACTAATCAAGGGATATTTATGGGTTTAACTGAAGATCTAGAAAACAGATCTCAAGCCGTCTTTGCTAACCTCTCTGCAACCATTAAAGCCAGAATGAAGGAAGCAACTGAGGAATTACACAGCTCTGGCATCATCCAGCAAGCTTGCCAACAAGGAGATATGGCTCCTGATTTCTCCTTACCCAATACCATGGGAAAAACCATAACCCTCAGTGAGTTACTCCAGAGCGGCCCTGTCGTTCTCTCCTTCTATCGAGGACAATGGTGTACGTTTTGCAACTTGGAATTACAAGCTCTTGAGCGGATTTCGCCCACTTTAAGGGATTTAGGGGCAACTCTTGTTGCTATCTCCCCTCAAACCTTCGAGAATTCATCCCACATGGTTGCTAAACATGAACTCACCTTTAACGTTCTGAGCGATCGCCATAATTCCGTTGCTCGAAGCTATGGCTTGGTCTTTCGCTTACCCGAATCTCTGCGCGTCATCTATCAACGGTTGGATATCGATCTTCCCGCTTACAATGGCGATCAAACCTTTGAATTACCCATTCCAGCAACCTACGTTATTCGTCAAAACGGTCAAGTCGCTCTATCTTTTGTCAATGCAGATTACACGCAACGCCTCGATCCTCGTGACATTATAAAAATGTTACGCTCCCTTAAAAATGGGCAATTTTAAGCAAAAAGACCATGACCCATTACCAAAATAAAGCGCTTTCAGTGTACACTCGACACAGAAATTTATTCCAGGACGTTGCCATGAAAGCGACAGGACATTGCCAGTGTGGTGCAGTTACTTACTCCGCCGAAGATGTAGAAACTGATGTGTACAGTTGTCACTGTAATATCTGTCTGCGATGGACGGGTGGCCCTGGGTTTGCGGTAAGTGTGGGACAAGTCACCTTTGAGGGTGAGGCAAACATGAGTCGGTTCGATTCCTCAGAATGGGCCGAGCGCGGATTTTGTAATCGTTGTGGGACTCATTTGTTCTATCGCTTGAAAGAGGGCGATCAGTATATGCTGTGGATGGGAACTTTTGATGATTTAACTCAATTTAAGCTGGCGGGAGAAATTTTCATTGACAAGAAGCCCCACTTATACGATTTAGCAGGCGATCATCCACGGTTAACTGGGGAAGAATTTATGGCTTCAATAAGCAATTAACAATTAACAATTAACAATTAACAATTACAGCGTTTATCGCTGTTATGACTAGCCCGTTATGACTAGCCCGTAGTGCAGGAGTGTTTTCGATGCCAATCGAAGGTTTTTTTCAAATTACATTGATACTAGCTACATTTTTATGTTCTCTGGTGGCTGGCTTCCTCCTGGCATTTGCGATCGTCGTCATGCCAGGGATAACACAATTAAGCGATCGCGAATTTATTCGAGCCTTTCAAGTCATCGATGGCATTATCCAAAATAATCAGCCCGTTTTTGTCTTCCTTTGGCTCGGTTCCATCCTCTTTTTAGTCGCGTCCGGTATCCTGAGTCTGGGACAATTGGATAGCGTTGGGTATCTTCTCATCATCTTTGCCGTACTGACTTATATTCTTGGTGTCCAGTTACCGACATTCACGATTAACATCCCCCTGAATAAGCAATTGCAAGCGTTGAAGCTCGATGAGATGGATGAAGCCACCTACCAGTCCGCTCGTCTCGACTTTGAACCCCGTTGGAATCAATGGAACTTAACCCGAACACCTCTAGCCTGTTTCGTCTCGGCACTGTTAATCATTCTTCTCTTCAGACTTTAAGTTAATGGCTTCCCCTCATCCCCCTACCCCCTTCGGCTACGCTCAGGGCAAGCCTTCTCCCGCAGGCGCTGTCCTGCTTGCCCTGAGCGAAGTCGAAGGGAGCGAAGCCGAAGGGAGAAGGGGGAAAGTCCCTCTCCCGTGGGAGAGGGATATAGGGAGAGGGACTTTCCTGTTGCACAACTCATTTAGACTAGCTATATGAACCAATACTTTCAAGAAGTAATGAACAATTTTTAATTGACCTCTGGAGCGCGTCCCATTAAACCGGTCATCAATCTAAGGGAAAGATAACGACCGATGCGAAACTTCTGTAAGAAGAGTAATCCTAAACGGCGTATCCAAACCACGGGTAACCAGTCGGTGGAAAATGTGCGGTCTAAGAAATCGGTAAAACCGAGAATCATCCAGTTTTGAGGTTTGCGCCACTGTTGATAGGGTTTGAGGTTCTCTAATTGGCCGATATCTTGGTTTTGAGTATGGGCGGTTTTGATGACTTCGGCTAAAGCAGCAGCATCACGAATGCCTAAATTGAGGCCTTGTCCTCCGACGGGATGGCAACAATGGGCGGCATCTCCAGCCAGGGCAAGACGATGCTCGACGTAGCGATCGCACTGCATTAATTGTACCGGAAACACAAACCGAGGCCCATCAAGCTCTAACCGTCCTAAAATACCCGCCGTCCGATATTCTAAGCGACGCAAAAACTCCGCCTCATCCAACTGTTGCAGAGCTTCAGCTTGTTCGTGGGGAGATGTCCAAACCACCTGTACCCGATTTCCCGGCAAGGGCAAAACCCCCATGGGGCCGGTATACCAAAACCGTTCAAAGGCCACATTATTGTGGGGTTTTTCCGTTTTAATCGTGGTTGCCACGCAAGACTGCCAGTAGCGCCATCCTTGGGTCGAAATTTGGGCCCCTTGGCGAATGGCAGATTTAGAGCCATCAGTTGCCACAACCAAGCGACTCTGAATCACCATCGGTTCCTCATGTTCGGCAGAGTTGACCCAAATCTGGGCAAAATCGTCAAAATATTTCACCTCTTGCACCTGTGCGGGACACACCCACTGAATCTGAGGGGATTGATTAATTTGCTGTTGTAGCGCCGTTAAAATTACCCGATGCTCCCCCACATAACCCAGATGATCCATGCCCAAATCTGCCGGGGTTAAATCCACTACCCATTGATTGGCATCCGAGATCTGAATATGGTCAAAGGTGACGATTTGAGGCAGGATTTCTTGCCAAACCCCTAATCGATCAAAAATCTTGCCAGACATCAAGGTAAGGGCATAGGCTTGCCGCTTTGAGGCCGCTTTCTCTTGGGGTTGAGCCTCAATTAGGGTAATGCTTAAGCCAGAGTCTTTTAGGGCACAAGCTAAGGTCGCCCCCACAATGCCGGCTCCCACAATGGCAATATCGGTTTTGTAGGTGGGGTGAGGGTGAACAGAGGGTTGAGCTGTCAGGGGTGCAGCAGCGATCATAGGTCAGGCGATCTTGACATCTAAAAGCAGTATTCTTCTGATTATTGTGACGCAGCGATCGCTTCTGAGCAAGGTCGCCATTCCCCCATTCTCTAGCTATATTTGGCTAACATCTTCTCCAATTGGGCAACTGTTCCCCTAGGAGAGAGACGGGGTAAGCGCTGAGGGGGAGTGCTATCGACAACCAACACCGGTATTTCGTATTCGTAAGCCTGCCACCAAGTGTCATTGGTGGTAATATCCCGAACTTCTAACTCAAAGGCAACCTTCTGCACTTGTTCGAGCTTTTCCTGCAATCCCTCACAGAGATGACAGCCGGGTTTACTGTATAAGATTAAGCGCATAATCAATGATTTTACGAAAATTTTACGAATGATTGCCATCCCATTGTCTCACTGAAGGTCGCTTTTCCACAGCACAACCCCAGAGGACAAATCAAAAAATGGATCGGCACAATCTTAAGGTAAACTAAAGATTGGAGGTCACACCATAATTAGGGTATTCAGTGTTCATGACCAATCTGACCGCAACTTCAGGCCAAGTTCACACCAACCTCGACTTACAGGAACTTAATCGCCGATTCAGTCATACCCATCCCTTGCATATCATTGGTTGGTGCTTGCAGAACTTTCCTACGGGCTTAGTACAGGCAAGTATTTTTAACGTCGATGATATGGTGATTACAGATATGCTGTATCGCTATCTGTGTCCAGAGCAAAAAATTCCGGTACTGTTTGTCGATACGTTATATCATTTTCCCGAAACTCTAGCCTTTGTCTCGGAAGCTACAGCCTGCTATGACCTAGATGTGAAGGCGTATAAAATGGCTAGTCTTCCCACACGCAAAGCTTTTGAAAAGTCCTACGGTAAAAGCTTATGGGAACGCGACTTAGAAAAATTTGCCACTCTCACCCGTCGAGAACCCTTGGAACGGGGGCTTAAGGATCTAGAAGCGATCGCCTATCTAACGGGAAGACGGCGCGATCAAATGACTAGCCATCATCAGATCGAGATCCTTGAACTTGATTCAATGGGACGGTTGAAAATTAATCCTCTCGCCTGCTGGCGAGGCCGGGAAACTTGGGCTTATGTATATGAACATGAGGTCATGTACAACCCTCTCCATGACCAAGGCTATCCCTATATCAGCGATCGCCCCACTACCTCCTTAATTCCCAAA
This sequence comes from Roseofilum capinflatum BLCC-M114, assembly GCF_030068505.1. Lineage (NCBI taxonomy): Bacteria > Bacillati > Cyanobacteriota > Cyanophyceae > Desertifilales > Desertifilaceae > Roseofilum > Roseofilum capinflatum. The sequence goes on along the minus strand of NZ_JAQOSO010000119.1, from coordinate 6,405 downwards.
CCCGTTGAAGATGAAACCCTCAAACGGTGGAGAGGAAGCCATAAAACCGAATGTGGGATTCGGTTTTAATGCTGTCCACAAGGGACTTCAAAGCTTAGACTCAAGATCAACTTATGGGTGAGCGGTGGCGATCGCAGAATTGGCCATCTCGATTAACCGATCCTTTTCTCCAGCCTTCAAGCCAATACGATAGTGTCCTCCAGCCTGTTCCCACATCACAACAGCATCAGAACAATTGGCCCCACAAGTTGCCGGAACAAAATACCCGGTAATCCCTTGAGCGAGATTAACCGATTCTCCTTCTTCTGGAGCCATCAAGGGCCCCGTTTGCCCAGAAATTTCCCCCCAACGACAAGCAGTTCCCCCGTTACAATCGGGAGTAAATCCCAGCAGTACCTGATATTCAGAAGCGGAAACTTCTGTCGTCAAGGCATAAACTGGAGAAGTTTCCTTCTCTTCAGGAAGCAGACTCGGTAGGATAACAGGCAAATCCGTCTGATTTTCCAACTCCGATAAAATGGCGGCAAACACCTCATGGGGACGTTTAATCTCAGCCGTTAGAGTTGGGGTCGGTTCTCCCCCTGAGAGATCCTGGGGACTTGAGGCTCCTGAAGAAGCAGAAGACCGGGAAGCCGGTGAAGTTTGACAAGCGGCAAGGGTGACAACCATTAAAAGAGTCATCCACTTGACAGAAGTTAACCTAATATTCATAGTACAGATGGCGATAGACGCTACAGAACTCTGTAATACTCTTCGGCGATCGCCCCAATCAGTCCGGCACGATCTAAACCATTAATAATTCGCCGAGCGCCCCGAAAATCCCTAGTTGACCCCGAAATAAAATGGCCCAAGCGATACCCCGTAAAGGTTCCATCGCGCATCCCAATCACCAGAATTCTCGCTGCGATTTCCCAATCTTTGGCTAAACTGGGATTTCCCACCAAATCAATCCCCAACCGTTGAGACCAGTCCGTATAATTGCGCCGTCCCGTAATTTGTACAAACCCCCGTCCCTTATAACGAGGCCCATCTCCATATTGAGTATTGCCCAAATCCGAGCGATACTCATAAGCCCAACCACTGGCAAACTCTTCCATCCATTTACCTAACCGGGATTCATGCTCGGCCGTAGCCAAAATATAAGCAATCTGTCCCAGATCTTTCACATTCGCCGCCTCAGCTTCCCGGATAATCAACGGAATCGAATCCCAAGCATAGGAGCGCACATCAGGATAAGGAATCGAGTAAATCACCTTATCGAGATCGATAGACAAGACCAAATTGCCATAGGGTAAATAGGTTTCCACCTCTTCACCGGCTAACATTGACCAGGTTTTTTGCCCTGCTACCCCATCAGCCACTAAATTATTGTCTCTCTGGAATTCCTTGAGTGCCGCTTCTGTCCCATCGCCAAATAGACCATCAACCGGAGAGTTGGCCGGTAATATATTAGCCTTTTTCAGCAACTCTTGCAGGATTTTGACCTCATCCTTCAAATCTGTAAACGTAATCCCATCCCACTTGCGTAACACGGGATAGCGCAGTTTTTTCGGGGTTGCCGACTCCAGAGCTGTCCAGGTATTTGGGCCCACAAAGCCATCGGCCCTTAAGCCTTTCTTGGTCTGGAATGCTTTGACCGCTTGTTCGGTAATCGAGCCAAAGAGACCATCCACTGGATCGGTGGGTTTGAGTACCCCCGCTTCCTTGAGCAGGTTTTGCAGGTACTTAACCGGTTCTTTGAGGTCGGGGTAATAGATGCCGTCACCTTTTTGTAAAATGGGCTTGTTGCTGGCCATAATCGGTTATGGGTAGGTGTAATTGTGATTATCTTTCAAAAATATCAGGATTCTCATTCAATAGGGAATAGGGAATGGGCAACAGGCAACAGACCATCCTCCCGACACTCTCCCCGTATGTCACCATAGTAAACAGTCTCCAACCCTTTCCCTATGGCTCAATCGAATTTACAAAAACTCGGATCTTACCTGCGTCCCCATTGGAAATCAGCCAGCTTAGGTATTTTTGCTCTTTTGATTGTCAATGCTGTGGGGGTTTATCTTCCTCTGCTGATTCGGGATGGGGTGAATAATCTACAGGTGACGTTTAGCACCCAAACGGTGGTAAGTACGGTGCTGTGGTTATTGGTGTTAGCCTCGATCATGTGGGCCATTCGCATGGTTTCGCGGATTCTGTTGTTTGGGGTGGGTCGTCAGGTAGAGTTTGACCTCAAACAAGCGATATTCGGGCATTTCCTGCGCCTAGATTCGGGGTATTTTGCCACGCATACGGTGGGGGACTTGATTAACCGAGCGACCTCGGATGTGGATAATATTCGCCGTCTGCTGGGGTTTGCCGTGTTGAGTTTGGCCAATACGCTGTTTGCCTATGTGCTGACGTTGCCGGTGATGTTATCGATTCATTTGCGTTTAAGTGTGTTGGCGATCGCCGTTTATCCGTTAATGTTATTCGCCGTCCAGATTTTCAGCAACCGACTCCGCAAGGAACAACAGGACGTACAGGAAGAACTCTCTCGTGTTAGCGATCTCATCCAAGAAGACATGAGTGGCATTTCTTTAATTAAGATTTATGCCCAAGAAGACAATGAACGGCAAGCCTTTCGCCAGTTCAACCATCAATTACTCGGCGCAAATCTGAAGTTAGCCAGAACTCGTAATTTTCTCTTTCCCTTAGTGGAAGCCTTAGCCTCCTTAAGTTTGCTGGTGATCTTGTGGATGGGAACTCAAGAAATTGCCAGAGGTTCGATCACGATTGGAGACTTTTTAGCCTTGCTGCTCTATGTGGAGCGCTTAGTCTTTCCCACTGCTTTATTAGGCTTTACCATTAGTGCCTATCAGCGCGGAGAAGTGAGCATTAACCGCATCGAAGAAATTCTCAAAGTACAACCCAAAATCAAAAATGAGTCCCAATCTCTAGAAATCAAAACTGCTGCTAAAGGTCAATTGGTGGCCCGTCACCTCAGCTATACCTATCCCGGCAGTTCGACTCCGGCGCTAAATAATATTAATTTTACCATTCATCCCGGTGAAACCATTGCCATTGTTGGCCCCATTGGTTCAGGCAAATCAACCCTAGCCAAAGCCCTACCCCGACTGTTGCCCATTCCCCAGGGTCGAGTGTTCCTGGATAGTTATGATATTACGAAGCTAAATTTAGCGGACTTGCGATCGGCGATCGCCTTTGTGCCTCAAGATAGTTTCTTGTTCAGTACGACGATTAAAAATAATGTGCGCTATGGTGACCCTCTGGCGGAACAATTCAGAGTTGAAGGGGCGGCAACGGTTGCCCAAATTCATCCAGAAATTCTCAATTTTCCTCAGCATTACGAGACTCTAGTCGGTGAGCGAGGGATTACCTTATCAGGAGGACAACGACAGCGATCGGCTTTAGCGCGAGCGTTGCTGATTGATGCGCCGGTGCTAATTTTAGATGATTGTTTATCGAGTGTTGATAATCAGACGGCAACCGGAATTTTAAGAAACTTGTCTACCGGCACGCGCAAAAAAACTGTATTGTTTATTTCTCATCAACTGTCGGCTGCGGCAACGGCCGATCGCCTCTTTGTCATGGAACGGGGGTGTATCGTACAAGTGGGAACCCATCGAGAACTGATCGAGCAAGAGGGACTCTATCAGACGTTGTGGAATAAACAACAGTTTGAGGAACTGCTGAAATAGAACGTAGACCCATTAGCCCTGACCAGTAACCTGCCCTATAGAAATTATGCATAGCTTTATTCCTCCCCATCGCTTTTTCCCTTATCTAACCTGGACAGAAATTCGGGATATGCCGGATAAGGAGAAGGTCGTGATTGTGCAACCGGTAGGGGCAATTGAGCAACACGGGCCCCATTTACCCTTAATTGTAGATTCGGCGATCGCCACTGGAGTCTTAGGAAAAGCCCTAGAACGGCTCCCGGAGGATATCCCCGTCTATGCCCTACCGCCCCAATATTACGGCAAATCGAACGAACACATTAAGTTTCCCGGAACCGTTACCCTCAGCGCCCAAACCCTGCTTGCGGTACTCAAAGAAGTGGGAGAGAGCATCTATCGGGCGGGTTTTCGCAAACTGGTGTTTCTCAATGCCCATGGGGGACAACCGGAGGTGATTAATATTATCGCCCGCGATTTACATATCCAATACCCGGATCTGATGGTATTTCCCTTGTTTGTATGGCGGGTTGCGAATGCATCAGGGGAATTACTAAAACAACAAGAACATCCAGACCTGAGTATTCACGCAGATTTGGGAGAAACCAGCTTGTTGCTCTCCCTGCTTCCAGAGCAGGTGCATATGGAGCGAGCGGTTAAGGAGTATCCCCAAGGGTTACCGGGTGCAGATAGCTCACTGTCTTTGGAAGGCAAATTGCCCTTTGCTTGGGCAACCCATGAACTGAGCCAAAGTGGGGTATTTGGCGATCCGACGGGCGCAACGGCTGAAATCGGCGATCGCCTCCTAGACTCTCTGGCTCAAAGTTGGGCGCAGGTGCTGCAAGATGTCTATAATTTTTCTAGGGCATAGCAGCCAGTCAACCGGTCTCCAACGGATACCCAGGTTTAATGTTTAATGGGCTTACCAAGGGGAACCAATCATGGTAAATCCTGACCAGTAATAGGGATGGGCTAAAGGCCGCTCTGCTACATTCCCGGCTAAGACCGGAGGTAGAGCAACATTACCGCGACTGGCTCGTAATTGACCCCCTTCAATACGCACTTCACCCCTAAGCATGGCCAGTTGTGCTTCCCGCAAAGCATCAGATTTGAGTTGGGCATTCCTCAAATAATCATAGAACTGAGTCATGAGGGCTAATGTCCCTTCATCGGAGACATACCACAGACTGGCTAAAGCACTTTTCACCCCCGCTTGTACCGCTAATCCGGCAAATCCTAACTCGGCGGATGGATCGCCGACTGCGGTACGACAGGCACTCAAAACTAACAATTCTACTTGGGGATTATTCCATCCCAATGTTCTTAAATTATCAAGAGTCAGTTGCTCATTCCACAGTTGAATATAGGAATTTTGGGGCGATCCTGAGTTAAATTCTGCATGGGTGGCTAAATGGATGATCGCCGAAGGCGCAAACTCCCGTTGAGAGACTAAATTATTACGGGTAAAGTCATTATTCAAAAACCCTTTGCCTCTCCATAAATTGTTAGTAATCGTCTCAATCTCCACAGGAACCGCAGGTAAGGGCGCTTGTTCGCTAAACTCAGAGGCTCCAAAGGCTAATACTTCAGCATTTTCTAGGGACTGGTATTTGGTATCCGTCAAGAGGACAGAAGGAATTAAGCCCAAATTATATTTTTCAATCAGGAATTGTTCCCCATCATGCAGGGCCGCTACCGGAATAGACCGTAATCCCACATCCATACTGAAGACTAAAACATCGGTTCCTGCCTCTTCTAACTGATCTTCTATGGGGGCAATTAACCATTGATACAGTTGTTGAGCATAGGGCAAATAGCTGGTGCTATTGCGTTTACGGGGATTGGTTAATTCGCCTCGAAAGTTTTGGATCGTTTCCAGGACTTCAGAGCGTTGAATATTGGGAACACTTTTATAAATTGCTTGACCTCTGGGCGTAATTAAGATGAAATCCAATTGATCCGGGCGGGACAAAACATAGGTGACTACTGTGGTTTTGCCGGTCAGTTCTTCAATTTCAGCTAGACGCTCTTGGAATTGGGCGATCGATTGAATGTCATCATCAACTTTAAACTCTTCTCCGGTATACAGGGATAATTGCTCCATGAATAAGTTATCAATGGATAAGGTGGCTTGATCTAAATTCCCTGCATCCAATTGAGTATCAATGTTATTGCGAGCAACTTGTAAGGATTCTGACCGGGCAAGGCGGTTAGAACCATTAGCAGTATTCTGTCTCGGTTCACCAGACTCTTGTGTGTCTTGGGGTTGGTCGGTTTGTCTGGTATCAGGTTGGTCTTGTGAGGGTTCGGCCCCTTGAGTTTGGCGATCGGGAGACTGTTGTAGGGTCGGTTCTCCACCGCGAGAATTTTGTAAACCGGGTTCCCCCACTTGACTGGCAGGGCTTGCGGGGCCACGATCGCCTACCTGCTGATTGGGGGATGTAGGATTGTGTAAACCTTCTTGGGTGGGATTCAACTGGTTAACCCTTCTATCCTGGGCAGGTTGCTGTCCTCCATTCTGTGGAGGTTGCTGCCCTCCATCCTGGGCAGGTTGCTGCCCTCCATCCTGGGCAGGTTGCTGCCCTCCATCCTGGGGAGGTTGCTCTCCTCCATCCTGTGGAGGTTGCTCTCCTCCATCCTGGGGAGGTTGGTCGCCTCCATCCTGGGGAGGTTGGTCGCCTCCATCCTGTGGGGGTTGCTCTCCTCCATCCTGTGGGGGTTGCTCTCCTCCATC
>NZ_JAQOSO010000118.1 GCF_030068505.1 Roseofilum capinflatum BLCC-M114 | reverse complement strand
AGCAAAGATTTTGCTTTTGTTGTGGTATAATTTGTGAAAATGAAAACCCCCTGCTCCCCAAGGAAACTGACTCTTCAGAAACCGGGTATCGGCTAAAGGGCCCGACACCGGATGGATACAGAGAGGAGTTTCAGGTGAATCAGGAAGTAGGGATGGGTAAAGGTTCTGTTGTTCTCTAAGCCAAATCTCTGGATTCATTGCAGCCACTCCTTCACTTGATTCACCCTGCCAGTATATTTGTCCTTACATGCCTCAATCTCCGCCTCAATCCCCACCCATTGAACCAATTGATTAAGCCATTGTACCGCCGTATCTGCCAGTTGAGGATTAGCATCTAACTCCCAATCAATCTCATCTCCCAGTAAACTATGATAAAGCTGATTGCGAACGGCAATAAAACCTAAACCTGCCACCCAACAGTTAACATAAAACTTTCTAAATTCTGGCCATTCTGATTCAGTCATTTTATCCACTCCATCAAAATAAAACTCTATGGTATGAATTTTTTTCTTAAATTTGCCTTTACTCAACAATTCTTTCACCAAATTACTAATATCAGCCCTAGCCACATCCACCGTATCGCCCCCCTGAATAAACTTGAGCTTCCTGTCTTGCCATCTATATTTTCCACTTCCACATCCCTGCTTCTCCACCAGTAGCAAGATCGCCAATTCAAACGCCCCTGCCATTCTCAAATACCAATGCATCCAGTGATGGCGATGTTCAAATGCTTTCTCGCTCCACAAAGCAATCCCAATCCTCTCAATGACCGCTTTACGCGGATCGACAAATTGACCCATTAAATTAAAAGATAAGGCTTTATCTAAATCTTCTAAACCTTCTGCCAACTCTTTATAGTTAGTATGATTTTTGTCCAGTAATTGCCGCGCTCCACTAAAATCCTGAATCTCCAGTAACTCTCGAATTTGAGAATCCTTTAATCGCCATTGCCAATAATGTCCTTGATGAACCTCTGGACAAATTTTATCTTCACTAGAGATATAAAGGAAATCAATGTTATCTATACCCGCGACTTTCTTCTCAATTCCCCAAAGATACAACGCTCCAACCAGCGCTGGTGTCCCGCTACTATGTTGAATCGTTAATCGATCCACTGTTATGACATCATTTCCATTTTGCGTAGGATTAAAATGAAGGGATTGTTTTCCAAAATCAAAAGTAAAGTAACAATTCAAGAAGGGACGAATCTTATCTGCCATTTTCTCCCAATCAGCCGCGTTATCTACTTGAAACTCTAGTAAATGACCATTGACGTTTTCACGGTTAAAGAAATTCTCTAGAATGTTTTTCCACCAAATTCCATCAGATTTGAGAATCTCAGGAGAAGATGTTGTGGGTTGCTGGGTAAGGATAAAAGCAAATCTAACATCATTGTTATCATCATTATTAAATTTAGTTCGAGTTAATGCCAATAGAGGCATATTAAAGGATTGATTTTGTAATCTTTGTAATCTCTGAATTTTTGCTTGAATTTGCTCAGGAGTTCGCTGATCGCCGATCGCTTCAACACCGGTTTTATTCCCAATTTGAATATCACTGTTTCCCAGAACTTGTAAAATAAGATGAGTCATTGTTTGAGTTTCTCCAGACAGCACCCGACATATCGCAACCGTAATAATCTTGACTTAGTTTAGATTCTATCAATGCTTGTTTAAGCGCTGGCAAAACCTTGGTTTCCCTTATGGTTTTTACTGAATAACCCGTAATTAAAGCAACAAATGCACTCAAGGAAACTGCACCAATGAAACCAGACTGACCTCCTGAATGAAAGAGTATGCCAGCAGTTGAAGCAACGATCGCCCCAGAACCGAGTCCCGCACTCATATAATATACTGTATCTTGGAGTTGGCGATCGCGCTGCATCAGGCAATATTCATGCATTTCCTGAACTTCACCATTGACCTCTGTATACAACGCATCCAGTTGAAATATATCCCTCCATTTACAGTAACAGCGATGTTGATTATCTTGTTGCATCACTTGCAGAAAATATCCCCGTGCTGTAAACAGCAACATCTGATCGCGAATTTTTTGGAAAACCTGTATATTATTTTCAACATCTTTTTGTTGACCTGACATTCGCCAATTTTCAGCCACTTGTTCCGATAAATGAATCAATGCAAATCGTTGATGCAATGCCAAGATAAAAATTAAGAAATATTGCTTCTTCAAGTGATCGACTAAATTATTTTTCGCCCAGTCTGTGTCAGGCGGATTCCAGCCATAAAAGCCTCCTCCTTCTAAGGAAAACAACCAGTAGTGATTTTCAATGTAGGGCAAGATATTATATTTTTCCTGACCAACCTCTAACTCAGAGGGATGGGGATAAATGTCCTGTCCGCTATGGAAAAATTTATTGAGTCTATAAATAACTTTAGCCTGAACCTCTGAGTCTCCACCTTGACTGAAAATGCTAAAATAAGCCAGCATTTTATTATAAATAAAAATCTCCTTACACCAATTTAATTTATCGGGTATTGATAAAAGTTTTTCTTTGATTATCGATTTAAGGTGTTGTGGTTTATTTGATTTTTGACAACAACACTGAATCTTCTTCCTGCCTATAAACCTAAAGTGGTAAATAAAATCCATCCATTCATCCAATCGATTGGAATGACAATGAGTTCGGAGGATCAGAAAGCCAACTCCAATCTTGAATAACGCTAATTCGACAGCAGGAACATTCAGTCCATTTCTGCCGGTTTTAGTCCGGGAGTCAAATTGGAATTGAATAACCTTCCCTTTTACTTTGATTGCCCAAACCTCCTCTTCATCAAGGTTGAGTTCTTTCTTTAATTCACAAGTCGGCTCAAAGAAAATAGCGGTTCGGTTATCAAGATGGGTATGAGTATGTTTTATTCCTAAATAATTGGCTACAGGAGAGAGGAGATAATCAGAAATTCCCCTAAGCTCTCTGGGTTCCCACGAATCCTGAAAATGTTTAATAATTTGCGGGTACTCCTCTGATTCAAACCGGAAGGGATAAACAAAGTTAACAAACGATCGCTCTAAGACCTCTAGTTTTGCTAAATCTTCTTCCATAGGACAGAGGAGAATTCAATAGTCAGGATACCCAGGCATTATATCAATTAAAAATTGAACATTAAATATGGGTATGGATTGGGTACAATGGTCTAAGTGGGTCTCATTAAGTTACAATCATTGTCTCGATCGCTATTCAATACTCTATGTCCTCCCCAACTCAATCCTATCCGGCTTGGAGTCAAGCAGTTGATCAACCGGCCACTGAATTTCCTTCAACTGAGCTTGAGATCCTGGAAGGGGCGATCCCCGCAGGGCTACGGGGCACGCTGTATCGCAATGGCCCCGCACGCTTAGAACGGGGTGGGGTGCAGGTGGGTCATTGGTTTGATGGGGATGGGGCCATTCTGGCGGTTCACTTTAGGGACTCAGGAGCAACGGGGGTTTATCGCTATGTGCAAACGGAAGGCTATTGTGCAGAGGGTGAGGCGGATCGATTTTTGTATCCTAATTATGGCATGACTGCCCCTGGGCCGTTGTGGAAGCGGTGGGGAAAGTCCCCGAAACATTCGGCGAATACCTCGGTTTTGGCTTTACCGGATAAGCTGTTGGCTCTGTGGGAAGGCGATCGCCCCTATCGGTTAGACTTAGAGACATTAGAGACTGAGGGAAAAGATGACCTATCCCAGTTACAGCCAGGGATGGCCTATTCTGCACACCCGAAAGTGGATGCTCAAACTGGGGAGATTTTTAACTTTGGTACAATGCCGGGAGCCAAGCCAAAGTTGTGTTTATATAAGAGCGATCGCACCGGTAAAATCATCCAAATGGGCCAACATCCCCTCAAGAGTATGTCCATTGTCCATGATTTTGTTCTCGCAGGCCCCTATTTGGTCTTTTTCATTCCCCCCATTGAGTTGAATTTATTCCCGATTTTACTAGGAACAAGCAGTTTTGCCGATGCTCTACAATGGAAACCCGATAAAGCTACGCACATTCTCATTTTCGATCGCCAAACCCTCTCCCTAGTCCAGGAACAGGAAGCCCCTCCCTGGTTCCAGTGGCACTTTAGCAACGGGTTTATGGATGAACAGGGGAACCTAGTGATTGATTTTGCTCGCTATCAGGACTTCCAAACCAATGAATTTCTGCGGGAAGTGCCCAGTGGCAAAACTCATACCGAAGCTTTAAGTCAATTGTGGCGATCGCATCTTAACCCCAAAACCGGCCAACTGCTCGACCATTATCCCCTGATCGAGCAGCATAGCGAATTTCCCATGGTCTCCCCCCTCGAAGTTGGACAACCCACCCGCTATACCTATCTTTCCATGCATCGTCCAGGAACCCCATTAGGTGAAGATTTACTCAATGTCATAGCCCGTTGGGACAACCAAACCCAAACCCTAGAGATTGGCGATCCGGGTATTGGATCATACCCCACAGAACCCCTCTATGTCCCCGATCCAGAAACCAGGGATAACGGTTGGATCTTGACGGTGGTTTACCATTCCTCTAGCCATAGCAGCGAAGTCTGGATTTATGATGCTCACCACCTCAGTGATTCTCCCCTTTGTCGGTTAGGATTACCCAGCGTTATCCCCATCGGATTTCATGGTACTTTCCGCTCTGTTTGACCTGTATAGAAGGGATTGGAAAAACCAACCCCTAAACCTGACGTTAACTCAATACCCAATTGACCAAAGAGCGAACGGGGAAACCGGTGGCTCCAGCGCTATGGTAACGGTCGTCTTTATCTGTCCAAACTGGAGCAGCAATATCTAAATGCATCCAAGGGGTTTCCTTGATAAATTGCTTCAAAAAGAGAGCCGCAGAAATGGAACCGCCTGCCCTTGCACCGGTGTTTTTCATGTCAGCAACGACAGATTTCATGCTGTCAAAATAGCTCTCTTCTAAGGGCATCCGCCAAAACTGTTCTCCAGCCAGTTCGGAGGCACTCATAAAGTCGGCGGCTAGGGTGTCATCGGCTGTCCATAACCCGGCAATTTTATTGCCCAAAGCGACGACACAAGCGCCGGTTAAGGTGGCTAAATCAACGATCGCCTCAACTTCCAGTTTTTCAGCAAATACCAGAGCATCCGCTAAGGTGAGACGACCTTCGGCATCCGTATTGTTGACCTCAATGGTTTTACCATTGGAGGCTTTGAGGATATCCCCCGGATGCATGGCATGGCCGCTAATCATGTTTTCGGTGGCGGCGGAGATAAAATGAACTTCGACATCGGGTTTGAGTTGGGCGATCGCCTTGGCAGCGCCTAATGTGGCTCCGGCTCCTCCCATGTCGGTTTTCATCATCTCGATGCTACTCCCGGCTCCAGCTTTGATATTCAAGCCACCAGAGTCAAAGGTTAACCCCTTACCGACAATAGCCAACTTGCGGCGCGGTGTGCCTTGGGGTTTGTAGGTGAGATGGATAAATTGGGGGGGCAGATCGGAGGCTTTAGCCACGCCCAAAAATGCGCCCATTCCCAGCTCTTCGCATTCTTTTTGCCCTAAAACTTCCACTTCTAAGCCATAGTCTGAGGCGATCGCCTTTGCCGTCTCTGCTAAGGTAATCGGGGTGACCTCATTGGCGGGCGCGGCCACCAATTCCCGTGCTAAAATCACCCCAGAACAGATGATCTTGGCTTTCTCTAGAGCCGCTTCCGTACCACCTAAGCCTAACAGCGCCACCGTTTGCAACTCTGGGGGTTTCTCCTCCGGTTCCGACTTAAAGCGGTTATCCTGATGTAACCCTAACTCAATGCCCTCGGCGATCGCCTGAGCGGTTAAGGGGCGATCGTCATTCAACAGAGGTAAACTCACACCCAACGTTTGGCAGCGTTCCTTTTGGGCCAACTTAGCCGCCGATGCTCCCCCCTGACGCAGGGTATCGGCATTCAGCTTGTCCGCTTTCCCTAACCCCACCAAAATTAGTTTACGGATCGGGTATTTTTTCCCTAACCGAGTAAAAATGGTGCTACCATTTTTACCCTTAAATTCTGTATCTTCAATGAACTCAGCCAGAGCGCCGTCGAGCTTCTCGTCCAGTTGCGCCAGATCTGCACTCAGTTCCACCGCATCCTCAAAAAATCCCAGGGCAAGAGCATCCCCCGTCCAATCTAACCGTGGCGTATCTGTAGGTTGAAATTCCATCGTTGTTCAAATAAGTGTACCGTTTCCTTTGATCAGTATAGTGCCCTTCGCACTGGTCATGAGTAATATCAAGTCCGGTTAATCTGTAAGGTAGCGATCGCATCTTTGCTATTGGCGATCGCCTGGAATTTAAGCAGCAACTGAACCTGGACTTGGAGGAGTTAAACCCTCTTCTTGGCAATACTCAAGATAACCCGCGATCGCTTCTTGTGCATTGGCGATCGCTTCTTCATAGCTATGTCCATAAGAACAAGGTTGCATGGCTAATTCAGCAAACTCTGGTAGAGTCACTAGATAAAGTTTGTCCTCTTCTGACCATTGGATGAGTAAAGTATACCGGTAATTCATTCTTCTGTTTCCTCCCTTTCTATGGCTTCTAACTGTTGAATCGCTTTCTTTAACAATTTTTCTAAATACAAGGGTGTATCTTGACCATCTCTAAAAGCAATCGTAATTAATAGCTGTAGTTGTGGATGTTTCCAGTTTTGATGGCTACCCTTACCACGGCGTTGCACAAATCCTAATGCAATTAACTCAGCCTTATACTCTCTAATTTTTCTCGGCATATAGCAAACCTAAATGAGTTGTGTAATGGCTGCCCCTCATCCCCCTGCCCCCT
>NZ_JAQOSO010000117.1 GCF_030068505.1 Roseofilum capinflatum BLCC-M114 | reverse complement strand
CATCCTCACCTGTCCCAGATGTAGGGGCGAACGGCCGTTCGCCCCTACCGTTATCGCTAAAGGCAATATCTTCAACAACAGTCTCGGTATCAGTAACATCCTCTAGATCGTCAATCTCAATCTCTGCAACTGCACTATCATCCCCAGTCACATAAGCGATCAATTCCTGTCCTAAATCCGAATCGCGCCAATCTTTTGCGGTATCAATGACATCATCCAACTGTGCTGTTTTACCTGTTGCACCCTTGACGCGGAAAATCAGATCGTTATAATCTCCGTCAGATTTACCATCCACGCGCAAGTCTTCAAACACAAAAACATTGCCTTCTCCCGTCACATCGGCAATTTGTCCCATGTGAAAGCCATCGTCTGGGTTCGCAGTTGCAAGGGAAAATAGGGGACGGGTTGCACCACCAATAGCAGGATTATCTACCACTTGTTCTACTCTTCCTTTGGGAACGAGCATCATGGCGAAGCTATCTCCAGAGCGCATGTTGAAGGTTTTTATGCCTTGATATTCGCCAGAATTATGGTCAGCTTCTCCGAGTTCTCCGCTAAAGTGTGCGCCTTCACTTCGGTCTGAGATTACAATATGACCGAGTTCTGAGTTGGAGTTGGATCTTTTAGCTGCTTCGGCAATAAAATCCTCTGTATCGGGGTCATAGTCGTCCATTCCGTCTAAGCTAAAAATGGAGAGTTCACCCTTATATTTACCGCCATCAAAGAGGTAATCAATCTCTATTTCTCCTGTTTCTCCCACTACGAAGTAACCGGAGTCAAATTTGGGTTGAGAAATAACCTCTTCTGTTATCCCCAACTCAACGGGGGGTTCTCCATCAGTCTCTGTATCGGTTGCTAACTTAGCGCTTTCTTGCGTAATTTCCTCATCCCCTTCTGCCTCTGAATCAGAAATCAAGACCGGAATTTCCTCTGTTTTGACCGGTTCTAGGGATTCCTGCTCCGTTTTATTCTCAACTTCTACCTCTGAGTCAGACGTGAAGGTGGAATTATCTTCTGTTCGCGTAGGTTCTAAGGACTCTTCTCCTGTTTCTGCGTCTGGTTCTTCCTCTAATGCGTAAATAAACGGGATCTCTTCTAAATCTTCATCCGGGATTTCCGGTAAAGATGCGCTGTCGTTCACCGTATTATCTGATTGACCTTTAACTGAATCATTAACATCGTTATCGAAGTCTACTTCCGTATTTTCTACGGTACTGTCTTCTCCATCAGCATCAAAATCCAACCCTTCATCAAGGGAATCAACGATGCCAGAGGGAGTAAGAATGGGTTCCAATATGAAGGTTTTATGAGTTTCTGAGGCAGAATCAGTGGAAAACACGGGTTTAAAGAGGAAATCAAACCAGCTCATAGGACACCTGGGTGAGTAGCAGAAGGAATAAGTTTAAAAGTATCACCATTTTTTCTGAGTAATATGAAGATTCGATGAAGTTATCCGTATTTTTGATGAAGTTTTTGTAAAGTTATCATCTTCAAATTTCTGACCTAGATCTCAGAAAAATCAGGTCATTTTTATGCAAAATCCCGAAAATTGTAATAAATCTTAATATAAAATGGGGACAAAGAATCCCGATTCAAACGCTAGGGAAGAAGGCGCTCCTAACTACTGAATACAGAAGAGTAGGGGCGAAACTGTTTTCGCCCCTACTGATATTAACTATTCAACTATCGGGTTTTTATCGATCAGGCTTGCTGTTGCACTAAGCGGGCGATTTCTGCCTTATCGAGTAAGCCAACTAAAATGCCGTTCTCGCGCACCACTGGCAGTTCAGACAATTGAGTTTGTTCCAACAGTTGCACCACTTCCAAAAGGTTTTGATCCGATTGGATAATTTCTGAACTTGGTGTGGGTTTGACTAAGGCTTGAACGGTGGTTTCAGGCCATTCGGAGGTGGGAACCGATCGCATATCATCAATGCTGACCGTTCCTAACAGATGTCCTTCCTCATCAATCACCAGGAACTTTTTCCATTGCTTTTGACCAATCACATAATTATTGGCAAACTCGCGCAGGGAGAGATTAGACGTAACGACAGGACTTTCAGCATGAACCGCGTCTTCGGCCTTCAAGTGAGCGAGAATATCTTGGATGGTCGCCGACTGAGCAGAACGACCAGCATTTTGCAGGAGGAACCAACCGATTAAGAGCGTCCAAATACTACCGGGAATGGGGAAGCCAAACAGAACCACTTGAATATCTAAGACTGACAGGGCCCCGATCGCCACCGCAAACCAACCGATCAGTTGTCCTACGCGACTAGCAAACACTACGCCTCGGTTCGGGTTTCCGGTAATTTTCCACACCAGAGCTTTGAGAATATTGCCGCCATCGAGGGGTAAACCGGGAATCAGGTTAAACAGCCCTAAAACCAGGTTAATGTAGGCCAGAAGTCCGATAATGGCAGCTAAGGGGCCGCTAATGGGGGTAAAAACCGCGATCGCTGTAAACAGACCACAGAGAATCAAACTCACCGCAGGGCCGGCGATCGCCACCCAAAAGGCTTCCGCAGGAGTTTTCGATTCTTTCTCTAAACTTGCCAGTCCTCCAAACAGAAATAAGGTAATCGAATTCACCCCAATCCCCTGACGAATAGCAACTAGACTATGGCCGAGTTCGTGTGCCAACACGGAAGAAAAGAGCAACAGAGCAGCGCCTAACCCTAAAATCCAGGGTAAGACTGAACCCAGTTGGGGAAAACTAGCACTCAAGTTGGTTCCATAGCTCAAGGTCACTAAACCAAGAACCAGAAACCAGGACGGATTAAGATAAAAGGGAATGCCAAAAAGACTGCCCACGCGAATATTGCCGTTCATAAAACACCTCTGAATCTAAGATTGCATCATATCGGGGGAGGGGTGCGCCTCGCTCTCTCCATTGTAATGAGCGGCTTTTTGAGGGGTAAGGGCATTTTAGGGGGATTATCCGTCCTTGAATGGTTCGGGTAGGGAATGGGGAATGGGGAATGGGGAATAGGGAATGGGGAATAGGGAATGGGGAATCTCCGCGCTTCCCCATCTTTGCCCTCTCTATGTTTCTTGTCTGGATCGGCTTATCTTCGGCATAATAGAAGGGAGCAAATGCTTTTCCACCTCCATCCTCACCAAATCTGCTCAATGATTGGATTGTCATTACCCTATAAGACCCTATAAGTGAAGCCTAAGTTAAGATGATGTCTGGTTCTTCTGCACCTATCTCCCGTTCCTATCGCCAAGAGGATCTACAACAGATTTTGCAACTGGCGATCGCCCGCCAAAATCATATAGAAGAGTTTTCCTATGAGCAGTTAGTAGAAATTGCCACAGAATTAGACATTTCTACTGAAGAACTCAAAGCTGCTGAACAAGAATGGATCGAACAAAAAGGGAAACTTGAGTATCGTAAAGAGTTTGATATCCAGCGCTATCAAACCCTCAAAAAGGATGCGGGAAAATATATCATTGCCAATAGTTTTCTGGTCGTTATTAATTTAGTCAGTGTGGGCACATTGTCCTGGTCTATTTATGTGCTTCTCATTTGGGGATTGCTCCTCGGTTTGAAAACCTGGAATACTTACCAGATGACCGATGCCGAGTATGAACAAGAGTTTCAGAAATGGTATAATCGCAATCAAATAAAGGAAGCTGCTCAGAAAACCTGGCAGAAATTAAGTCAAGTTCTCTGGAAATCTCAGGAAAGGCAATAGGCAATAGGCAGTAGGCAGTAGGCAGTAGGCAGTAGGCAATAGAAAAAAGTTTACCCATTACCTAGGACTCGCCCTATTTTATTTCAAGTCTAATAACCCTTTTTCTTTCAACTTCGGATTAAACCGAAATGAGTCCTGAATCTTTCGAGGCTCTAAACGCGCTAATATTTCCTCTTGAACTCGACGAGCGACATTTTTCAACAGTTTCATTTGTCCTAATTCATCACTGGTTTCATAGGCTGCCTTTTCCTCATCGGTCATTGACACTTTCGCATCAATGGGATCAGTCCATTGACTGAACTGTTCCCCATTTCCCAAGGGAGTTGAGCCATTTTCAGCAATCCAAGCTTCTTTGATTTGTTCGAGTTGACTGCGGTTGGGCTTCTCAATACCATAGGCTTTAACCCAATAACAGGCTTGGGGTTGCCGCACCATATGTTGCTTCAGGCTTAGATAAATATCCCGTGAATAATAAACCAGTTGTAACGTTTTATTTTCATCAAAAATAGCATAGACTCCGATTTGTTTAGAGAATTGTTCGGGAAATTTCCCCTGGTCATCAATGTAGGGAATATACTCTAAGTTTGCCAGAGGGCAGATTTCAAGGGGGGAAGACATAAAGAAAGGAGGGTTAATCACATCACGACTTTTATTTATATCATGGTGACTTCACTGATTACAAGAGCAATCTATGCAACAAAATAAACGGAAAACAATAGGATAAAATAGAGGGGAAACGTAAAGACCCCAAGCCAATGAAAACTCTTACCCCCCTTGAGTCTCTTTATAAAAACCTAGAACATCTACTGGTAGCCCAACAGTGGGAAGAAGCAGACGAAGAAACGGGTAGGATACTCTTGCAACTGAGCGATCGCACTTCAGAAGGCTACATTAACAAACGCCATGCTCTGGCACTCCCTACCTCAGAGCTACAACAGATCGATCGCCTGTGGAGAGAACATAGCCACAGTCATTTCGGTTTTAGCATCCAACAGCAGATCTGGAACCTCAGCCATCAGAACTATGCTGAATTTGGGGAAAAAGTGGGGTGGCGATCGCGTCAGCAATGCGGAGCATTATCGCAAGAAGTCTGGTTAAATTATGATCAATTAACCTTTAGCCTTGAGGCTCCCTTGGGGCACTTACCCGTCGCCAAACTGCTGATTCCCGTGGGAGATCAGCCCTGTTTCTCCTTTGTCCTCGGCACATGGAGAATCGCCCTACTATCGCGCCGAGACCTGTAAAATAAACCCTATGGCAGATCAACCCTTTCAATCCCAGATTCCTTCCTGTGCATGGCAACGCCCCCTCGGTTTGGGGTGGGATAATCCTTACACGGTGCGTTATACGTCCAATTTAGATGATGGCCCTTGGCATGGAATGCCCCTCGGTGGGTTTGGTGCAGGGTGTATCGGGCGATCGCCCAGGGGAGAGTTTAACCTCTGGCATATTGACGGGGGAGAACATATCTTCAAAACCCTACCCGCCTGTCAGTTTAGCGTCTTTGAACAAACCTCAGACGGGCGCAGCAAAACCTATGCCCTCAGTACCCAACCCCCCACAGATGGAACTCTGAGCCGTTGGCAATGGTATCCCCCCACCAGTGCCATCCAACAAACGGGAACCTATAGCGCCCTCTATCCCCAAAGCTGGTATCACTACGAAGGGGTTTACAATGCCCAACTCCTATGCGAACAATTTTCGCCCATTATTCCCCACAACTACCAAGAAACCAGCTATCCCCTGGCCATCTTTGAATGGACGGCCCATAACCCCACGGATAAGCCCCTCACTCTGAGTATTATGCTCACCTGGGAAAATACGGTGGGTTGGTTTACTAATGCCATCAAAACCCCGGAAATTACAGTTCGGGATGATGGTTCGCCGGTTTACGAGTATCAACCCCAATGGGGAGAAAGCACGGATAACTATAACCGGTGGATTGAAAATAACTTTCGGGTGGGCTGCTTGATGAGTCGGTTGAGTACCCATGAGATCCCGGAAGAAGGGGAGGGGCAATGGGCGATCGCCACTATTGCACACCCGGCCGTCGAAGTCTTTTACCATACCCGTTGGAACCCTACCAGTAATGGGGATGCCGTTTGGTCGCCCTTTGCCAGCGATGGCTCCTTGTCAGACTCAGAAGATGAAAGTCCAGCCGCATCTGGGGAACGCCTCGCCTGTGCGATCGCCGTCCGCTTTACCCTCAGACCCGGAAAAACCCGAAAAATACCCTTTATCCTGGCTTGGGACTTTCCCGTAACCCAGTTTGGCTATACTCAAGCGGGGAGTGACTTTTCTGGCCAACTGCCCTCAACGGGCGAAGAACCCGCCGGTCAACCGATTAGCTACTATCGCCGCTATACCGACTTCTTCGGGCGCAATGGCAAAAATGCCTGGTCAATGGTACGCACGGCTCTGAAACATTCGGATACTTGGAAAGAGGCGATTAACGAATGGCGCAAACCCATTTTAGGCGATCGCGGATTTCCCGAATCCCTGAAAATGGCCCTGTTTAACGAACTCTACCTACTCACCGATGGCGGAACCCTGTGGACAGCAGGCACAGAAAACGACCCCATTGGTCAATTTGGGGTACTCGAATGCCTAGACTATCGCTGGTATGAAAGCCTAGATGTGCGGCTCTATGGGGGCTTTGCCTTAACCCAACTCTGGCCGAAACTGGAAAAAGCAGTAATGTTAGCCTTCGCTCGCGCCATTCCCCAGGGAGACAATACCCCCCGAACGATTGGTTACAACCAAGCCCAAGCCGTGCGTAAAATTGCCAGCGCCACCCCCCACGATCTAGGCGCTCCCAATGAACATCCCTGGGACAAAACTAATTACACCAGCTATCAGGACTGCAACCTGTGGAAAGACTTGGGCTGTGATTTTGTGCTGCAAGTCTATCGGTATTTTCTCTGGACAGGAGCCGAGGATCTGGAGTTTTTGCAGGACTGCTGGTTAGCCATTGTGGAAACCCTCGACTATCTAAAAACCTTTGATATTGATGGGGATGGCATTCCCGAAAACTCAGGAGCGCCCGATCAAACCTTTGATGATTGGCAACTGAAGGGCATTAGCGCCTATTGTGGGGGATTATGGTTAGCCGCGCTCGAAGGGGCGATCGCGATCGGACAACGGCTGCAAGCGGCTCAAACCTCCGCCGATCTTGACGCTCAGATTGAACAATGGTCAGGCTGGTTAACGCAGTCCAAGCCCCTGTATCAAAAAACGCTGTGGAATGGAACCTACTATAACCTCGATAGCCAAAGCGGATCGCAAGTCGTGATGGCCGATCAGCTCTGCGGTCAATTTTACGCCCAGTTATTAAACTTACCCTCTATTGTGCCAGAAGACTGCACCCAGACCACCCTACAAACCATCTATCACACCTGTTTTACCCTCTTTAACCAGACCCAAAACCCGGATCAAGCCGCTCTCGGTGTAGCCAATGGTGTGAACCCCGATGGCTCACCCGAAAACCCCAATGCCACCCATCCCCTGGAAATTTGGACAGGAATTAACTTCGGATTAGCCGCATTTATGTTACAACAAGGAATGAAAGCCGAAGCTTTTGCGATCGCCGAAGCCGTGGTTCATCAAATTTATACCCATGGTTTGCAATTTCGCACCCCAGAAGCCATTACCGCAGCCGGAACCTTTCGCGCCAGTCATTATCTGCGAGCTATGGCCATTTGGGGACTTTACCACGTTTCCGCAAGCGGACATGAATGGGTAATGGGGCATCAACAGACTTCTTTCTGAAGTCAGGCAAAAGGCAAAAGGCAATAGGCAATAGGCAATAGGCAATAGTCATTCTGTATCAGGATCGCTGCTTATTATTCATTGTCTGTCCGCGCAAGGGATCGAATCATGGGATCGAAACGAATGCTTAACTATTGGATTGGGGTATGAAAAAACTATATCTAATTGCCTGTTTAATTCTGGGATTTCTGGTAGTAACCATCTGGCCCAGTTGGGGAATAATCGTCGATCGACCCCTTACGTCAGGGGTACAAGTTGCCCAGCCCCTTGAGCATCGGCTCAAAGCTGAAGAATCATCGGAGTCTAAATCCCCTAAATCTTTTGCAGATTTGATTTCTGAAACGCAGAAAGAAGAAGGCTTATTTACGCTCTATAAAACCGAAAATAATGAGAATATTTATTTAGAAATTGCCCCCGAACAACTGAACCGAAATTTCTTGTGCGTGATGACCCTATCGAGTGGCATTGGCGAAGGGTTTTTACTCAATGGAATGCCCATCGGGGAGATATTATTTCAATTGCGTCATGTGCAAGACCGAGTGCAATTTGTGGTTCCCCAAACTAATTTTCGCACCGATCCTGGCGATCCCTTAGCGCGATCGCTCCAGGAAGGTTTTAGCGATTCGGTTCTCTATTCCTTAGAGATTAAAAGCACTCATCCCGAACGGAAGTCCTTACTCATTGATGCCACCAATCTGGTGATGGGAGAAGGGGATCTCAGTGGCTTATCCACGTTTTTGCCCTATTTGCTCGATGGAGCCTATTCGGTCTCCCCTGATAGTTCCTATATTACGGAAGTGGAAAATTTTCCCGAAAATGTGGAAATTGAAGCTCTCTATGGCTTTAGGGGCCTAGGCCTAAATATAAGCAGCTTGCCTGATAGCCGCGCCTTTAATTTAGCGGTGCATTATAGTTTTTCCCAATTGCCCACCCATGACTATCGCCCTCGATTAGCGGATGAGCGAGTGGGTTATTTTTTAACAGCCTATAAGGATTTTGGCAATAGCGATCGCCGCGACCCCTTTGTGCGCTACATTAATCGCTGGAATCTGCAACCGGGAAAACCCTTAGTCTTTTGGATCGAAAATACCGTTCCCCTAGAATATCGCGAGGCGGTAAAAGAAGGCATCCTCATGTGGAATGAAGCCTTTGCCCAAGCGGGATTACCCCAGGCGATCGAAGTGCGACAAATGCCCGATAATGCGGACTGGACTCCGGCGGATATTCGCTACAATGTGGTGCGCTGGTCGAGTTCCTTTGAACCCATGTTTTATGGCATTGGCCCTTCTCGAACCAACCCCCTAACTGGGGAAATTTTAGATGCGGATATTTTGATTGATGCCAATGTGGTGCGATTGATCAAAGGCCAATATCAAACCCTGGTTAATCCTGACGCAGGGGGGGGACAACAACAGAGTTTATTGCAAACCTTTTGCCAAGATACCCTGGAAAACAGTTATTTACGTGGGGTTGACCTGTCGGAAGAGTCGGAAGCGAAAAAAGATCGCCTGTCTGGGTTTCCTTTAGCAAAATCTCTGTTAGACCGAGATGTGTGTTTTGCCAAAGAGTTTAACCGACAATTGGCGATCGGGGCAACGTCCCTATCTTTGGTTAACAATGTGTTGCCCAGTAGCGCAGAAATGGAGAATTATGTGCAGCAATTTATCCGTTTTTTGGTTGCCCATGAAGTGGGTCATACCCTAGGATTACGGCATAATTTCCATGGCAGCACCCTCCTGAGTCCGGAAGAATTACAAAACCCGGAGATTACCCGCACCCTCGGCATGGTGGGGTCGGTGATGGATTATGTATCGCCCAATTTAGCGCCCCCCGGCAAACCCCAAGGGGATTATTTCCCAATGAAATTAGGGCCCTATGATGTTTGGGCGATCGAATATGGATATAAACCCCTGAATGCGGTTTCTCCAGAAGCAGAATTGCGGCAATTGCGCCAAATTGCCCAACGAGCAGCCGAACCGGAATTAGCCTATGGTACGGATGAGGATTTTCTCAGTGGTCTCGATCCGGCGGTGAATATTTTTGATATGAGTAACGATCCTCTCACCTATGCCCAATGGCAGTTTGAAAATGCCCAAGCCATGTGGTCTCGACTGAATCGGCGATCGCCAGCTCCGGGGGAAAGCTTCAGTGAAATGCGGGAACTGTTTGATACCGTATTTATGTACTATTTCCGCAATGCCATCAATTTACCCCTCTATGTGGGAGGACAATCGTTTAATCGCCATTATGCCGGCGATCCCAATGGGGGTCTGCCCTTTCAACCCCTGTCAGCCGAGAAGCAACGAGCGGCGTTAGGGGCGATTAATGAATATGTGTTTTCCGCAGAAGCGTTTGAATTTTCACCCCAGTTGCTGAACCAATTAGCCCCCTCTCGTTGGTCTCATTGGGGGGCATTCCCGGATTTGTTTGAGTTGGATTATCCGATTAGCGATCGCCTATTATTCTTACAAAAGGTGGTTTTGCGCTCTCTCTTATCTCCCACCCGTCTTTCTCGCTTGCAAGATCTGGAGCTAAAAACCGATGCCACAGAAGAAGTATTTAGGTTACCGGAACTGTTCACCACGATTCAAGGGAGCATTTGGACAGAAGTCATCGATGGAGACATCGCTAACCTATCGAGCGTCCGTCGCGCTCTGCAACGGGAATATGTGGAAGTCTTGAGCAAGATCAGCTTACGACAAGTTAGAGTTCCCGAAGATGCAGTTACCCTAGCTTGGTACAACCTGCGGGAATTAGAAGATCGCATTGACCAAACCTTGCGCCGACGGGGAAGAGGCTTAGATACCTATACTAAAGCCCATTTAGAAAAAACCCGCGATCGCATTGCTAAGGTTCTTGATGCTCCCCTAGAGTCCAAGTCAATTCCCAATTAAACTGGGTCAGCCCATTTCGGACTTCATCCGACATACAGCCCAAATTGTAGTTCCATGAAACCCCTACAGGATTAGCACTCCGAGAGGGACTTTTCCCCCTTCTCCCGCGGGAGAAGGGGGCAGGGGGATGAGGGGCAGCCATTACATAACTCATTTAGGTTTACTATATAGCTAGTCTAAATGAGTTGTGCAACAGGAAATGCCCTCTCCCTAATCCCTCTCCCACGGGAGAGGGACTTCTAGGGGGATGAGGGGCAGCCATTACATAACTCATTTAGGTTTACTATATATTAGCGATCGATCGCCAAAAACTCAGTGAAAGCAGCAACCACACCATCCTCTTCAATCGAGGGGGCAATCCAATCCGCAATTGTTTGAACTGGGGCAGGAGCATTACCCATAGCAATGCCAATACCTGCATACTTAAGCATTTCTAAATCATTAAAATTATCGCCGATCGCCATCACATTTTCCGGTTTCAATCCCAAGATCGTTTCTACTAAGTATTGAACCGCAAACCCCTTATTAGCTAAGGGATGGGTGATCTCGAAAAATGTGGGTGTAGATTTAGTAAAATGCAGTTGGTCTTGAGTAAATGTGGTACATAAATCCGCCGCAAGCTGGTCAATAAACTCTAGATTCTCACTCAGAGCTAAAATTTTAGTCGGTTCTACTTTCAGCAAGTCTCTTAAGTCTTCTACGACTCGAACCGGTGCAGAGGTGCGCTCTAGATACTTGCGAGTATCTTCTCCCATGTCTCGCACATATAAACAATCATCAATATAGAAATGAATGGTCACTTTATCCCGATAGGGAGGATTCTCTAAAGCGTCGAGAATTTGCCCAGCTAAAGGAATAGGGACAGGCAAATGTTGATGAACTTTATTCGTTTTTGGGTCTTGAATTAAGGCTCCATTATAGCAAATTAGGGGTAACAGAGCGCCGATCGCCTCATAAAAGCGTAGAGCCGAGCAAAACATACGCCCTGTCGCCACTGCTACCGGGATTCCCTGCTTTTTCACTTTGGCGATCGCCTCTATGACCGGTTGACGAACTTGATTGGAGAGGCCATTAATCGTGCCATCAATATCTAAGACTACAAGTTTGATGTTTTGGCAATTACCCATTACCCATTACCTATGACCCCATCTAGCTTAATTGAACCACAACTTGATGATTGAGCAAAGTTTGATTCGTGAGCAAATCTTCAACCGTAATCCTCAAAAATCGCTCCCCATCGACTTCAAATAACACTCTAATGCGATCTGTCCCAGGACTACCGGGAGGATTTAAGTTGGCAATAGTACGGGCGCTTTCTGTATCATTGAGGGGAGTTACCGATCGCTTATCGCCACTCAAAATGCGGGTAATCAGGCGATCGCCATCAAAATAGATTTCCGTTCCTCCCCTTTCTGCACCCAACTCTCCTAAAACCAACTCAATTTTCGGTTGATTTTCCCCAGAAGCTCCTAACATTAACTCAATCGGTTTTGACATGGGATAGGGCTGTCCTTCTGGTATAATTGGATGCCAACTATGAGATTTCGTGCGTCGATTCCAATAGCGAATCCCATAACTATGATAGAGGAAATCTTTCAACTCAATCCCCTGAACCAATTGCAGCGCACCTTGAGCGATCGCTTCAAACGGTTTATCACAGCGCACCCTTTTTTCTTCAAAATAGCCCTTAATCCAATCTTGCACCGCCGGAATTTGACAAGTTCCGCCCACCAATAACACAGAATCTATTTGGGATTTATCCACCCCTTCACGGGTTGCCTGTTGCAGCACTTGATCCATAATCGTATCAAGCTGACTAAAAAAATTACGGTCTTCTAGAATCGATTGAAACTGTTTACGAGTTAGTTTTAAATCATAGCTCTCTAAAGAATCTCGATCAAAATAAACTTCTGTTGCTGTGGTACGAGACGATAACTGAATTTTCAATTTTTCCGCTAATCGGGTTAACGAGATAGATTGAATTAAGCCATACTGGGCAATCAATTCATCTGTAATCCAATGGTCTAAATCCGAACCCCCTAAATTTAAACCCGCTTTAGCAATTACCCGCGCTGTCCTCACCTGTTGACCCGATTTTTCCCCAAAAGACTTTTCCCCCCATTTAAGCACAAACCCTAGGGGACTCGCGGCTTTCGTTTCACTTTTTACCCCATCGAGATTCAGTTGTACTAAAGAAAAATCTAAGGTTCCGCCGCCGAAATCTACCACTAAAATTAAATCTCGATCCCCCACACCATAGCCCAATGCTGCGGCTGTGGGTTCATCAATAATTCTCACCTTATCCACTGACCAAGCTTGGCACACTTTCCCTAACCAGTGACGATAAGTTTCAAAACTATCAACTGGCACAGTCACAATCAGGGATTCTTCCAGATTAATTTGCTTGAGTAAATTATTCAGAAACCACGTGCCAACTTGTTCAAACTGAATCGTTACCCCATCGAGTTGGGGTAAAAACCCCTGAATCGGTGTGCCAATCCCACGCTTAAAATGGCTAAAAAATCGTGTATCTTGAGCGAGATCGAGGCCGCGATCGCGCACCGGTTGCCCAATAATCACTTGCCCTAACTCGGCATTTTCTACATAAACCAAACTAGGAATCAAGGGCGGATTGGGAGCCTGTTGCAAGGCATATCCAGGAACCTTGACCGTTTCTGGGCTTTGAGTTACTGGATTCCAACGGGTAATAACCGTGTTAGACGTGCCAAAATCGATTGCGATCGCCATAAGAGATGAAAAATGATACAGTTAAAAAAAATTTGTTATTAAATATCAGCAGTCAAATTCTACCAAATTAGAGGGTAAAAAAGTGAAAAAACGAGTCACCCTGACCTTTGCCCAGCGTTGGGTAAGAACGCCAGTTACCTACCGTCTAGCCAAAGATTTTAATGTCGCTGCCAATATTATTCGCGCTCAAGTGGCCCCCAATCAAGTCGGAAAGCTGGTTTTAGAACTCTCTGGGGATATCGATCAACTCGAAGATTGCATAGAATGGATGCGATCGCAGAATATCCAAGTCTCTCAAGCGACGAGCGAGATTGTCGTCAATGAAGAAACTTGTGTTGATTGTGGACTCTGTACCGGAGTTTGTCCAACCCAAGCTCTCACCCTCGATCCACAGACCTTTAAGCTTACCTTTATGCGATCGCGCTGTGTCGTCTGCGAACAATGCATCCCCACTTGTCCCGTACAGGCGATTTCAACCACTCTTTAGATTCATCAAGATTATTGTTTCTCCCAAATCACTTTACAATATTGAAGAGATCCCTCTTTAGGATCAAAAACAAACGGCATCAGCAATCCAGCAATTGTATTAATCATTAAATATTTCGGTAATACAGTAATTAACAGTTTACCTCGCCAATAAGATTGAATGACTTTAAGAGCTGATAACTGAAGTTTTAATAGATTGGGTCGGATCGCTAGGGATAAATCTTCATAGTCTAATTCTTTGAGTCCTAACTCTTCTGCTGATTTTTGCCAATGTTCAACGGAAGAAAATCCATTTTGAACGCTCATGGATACCTCAGTGAGTTGAGTAGCTCTTTGGAGATCAGTCGTTCTCTGTTCAAATCCACTCCGACGGAATCCATCAAACACAATAATCCTGCCTCCAGGAGGTAAGACTTCAGTACATTCTTGTAAAACTCTATGGGGTTCAGGGGAGTGACATAAACATTCAACGCCAAAAACAATATCAAAAGACTCGCTGGCAAAATCAAGCTGATTAAAATTTCCCCGTTGTATCTTTAAGTTTCTGTATGAATTCGCCTTTCGAGCAGCAATTTTTACATGAAGAGGGGTTAGATCAATTCCAGTAAACTCTACATCTGGATAGTTCCGAGCTAAAAACAGACTATTAAATCCTTTGCCACATCCAAGCTCTAAAATATTCCTAGCCCCAATTTTCTCAATTTGTTCACCAACAATTTTAGGTTGCGTATAATAGCCTTGTGAATCAAACCGATCCTCAAAATTCAAAGCCATATGAATGGCATCTTCGCCAGAGTGAACATAACGATATCCCCATTCACTTCCGCTATAATAGGGGATCACATCATCGTTTGAAAGTTTGTTCAAAAGGCGATCGCAGTCAAATAACCGATCGATTGCGGCTAAAGCTTTTTTTAACGTCAATTCATCCACTTGTTGATCGACGGGTTGGCTTAAACCAGATGTTAGAAGCTTAAAAACGACTTTTTTTAACATTGACTTCATCTATAGGTCATCACAGTATACCCTTACCAAAATTAAAGTCAAGGTACAGAATTTATTATTGAGCTTCCTGTGAAAAAAATCTTGAAGTTTAGGATCGGCAATTCTAGAGCCTTAACCAGCTAGAGAGGTAGGAATTAAATGGATTTTACCTCGCTGTACAGCTCGCAATAAACGGTTCACCGACTTGCGTTCGTGAGGTTGTAGTTGAGAATAGCTAGAAGCGAGTTGGAGAGTATGATAGTCAGTAGAAGAGACTACACCTGTTGCACCTACTGCGCCAAAAATTTCGGAAATGCGGTCAGATAGCTTTTCTGTTGGAGATAACATAGTTTTGGTAATCAACTCATCTTATATCCCTATTGTTGCTCCCTTTGGTTAAACATGGGGTGACAACCCCCACACCAATCTTGTGATTTACGTTAGGTATTTGAGTGAGTTGAAAGGGAGCAAGCTAGAGGCACAGGGCAAAAGCAAGGCCAGAAAGGGATTTTAGCCTATTGCTCTGGGTCTGGAGCGTCTTTGAATCCCTGTGTCCCCATTTAAGATCCGTTTACAATGAGCAGAATTTAACCGATATGATCCGATAATACGGGGGTTAGGGTTTAAGTGCTGTTTCAGGTCAATTATGTTAAGTCGTGTAGCAGATTCAATCTATTGGCTCAATCGTTATGTGGAGCGGGCGGAAAATACGGCTCGGTTTATTGATGCTAATTTGACGTTGATTTTGGATTCTCCCGTAGGGGTTGCTCATCAGTGGGAACCGTTGGTGATTACTACAGGCGATCGCCAGGTGTTTTGGGAGCGCTATGGTGAGGCAAGTAAGGAGAATGTGCGCCATTTTCTCACGTTTGATGCGAAAAACCCCAATTCGATTTTGTCTTGTTTGTGGATGGCTCGTGAGAATGCCCGATCGATTCGAGAGGTGATTTCTTCGGAGATGTGGCAGCAAATTAATGAATTCTATTATATGGTTAAGGATACTTCACCGGATGGGTCAATGGTGGAGTTATCGGATTTTTATAATGAAGTGAAGCGCTGTAGCCATTTGTTTTCGGGCTTGATGGATGCTACCATGTCCCATAATGAGGGATGGCATTTTGGCTTGATTGGCCGGTTGTTAGAACGAGCAGATAAGACTTCGCGGATTTTGGATGTAAAGTATTTTATTTTGTTGCCTTCGGCTGAGGATGTGGGCACAACTCTAGATGAAATTCATTGGATTGCTTTATTAAAGTCTGCTAGTGCGTATGAGATGTATCGTAAACAGATGGATCGTCACCAAATTACTCCTATGGGAGTCGCGGGCTTTTTGCTGCTCGATCGCGATTTTCCCCGTGCGGTACGCTCTTGTCTGTTTCGCTCGGAGCAGTCGCTTCATAGAATTAATGGTACAGCGCCAGCTACCTGGAGCGATCCGGCCGAACGGGCCCTCGGTCGGTTGCGATCGGAGTTGGAGTATATCACGATTGAGGATATTATTCAACAAGGATTACATGAATTTGTGGATCATTTACAACAACAGTTGAATTTTGTGGGCGAGCAGCTTTATCAAACCTATTTTTGTTTAGAGTCTGTGTGTTAAATCAAAGACGTTGAAAAGGGTACACTATGCGCTATAAAATTGTCCACACGACTCGTTATACCTATAGTGAGTTTGTGGCCCTGAGTCCCCATTGGCTGCGGCTGCGATCGCGATCGGATGGCCAACAAAGCTTGCATCACTTTCAGCTAGAGATCGATCCCCCTCCCACAGGTTGTTCCTCTGTCCTAGATGCGGAGGGGAATGTACTGGAAAAAATTTGGTTCGACCGTCAGGAACTCAAAGCGCTGAAGATTACTGCTATTTCGGAAGTCCAAACCCATTGTACCAACCCCTTTAATTATCTCTTAGAGCCTTGGGCGATTCAGTTTCCGATTGATTATCCTTCGAGTCTACTGGCTCGTTTATCCCCCTATTTTGCTCCCAGAACCTTACCCAGTCCGGTCGATCCGAGGGTTTATGCTTGGGCGGTAGACATTGCCGATCGCGTTCATTATCAAATTACGCCGTTTTTGAGTGCGATTAATCAGGACATTTATGAACGGTGCGATTATTATATTCGCGATACCGGCGATCCGTTTCCTCCAGGCATTACATGGGAGCAAAAAGGGGGAACTTGTCGAGATTATGCGGTCTTATTTATGGAAGCTTGTCGGGCCATGGGGTTAGCTGCGCGGTTTGTCAGTGGCTATCAAGAGGGCGATCGCGATACTACAGACCGTCACCTCCATGCTTGGGTAGAAGTGTATCTTCCTGGAGCCGGATGGCGGGGTTATGACCCCACCCTCGGCCTCGCGGTCAGCAATGGCCATATCGCCGTCGCAGCCAGTGCCATCCCCCAAAATACGGCTCCGGTTTCTGGCACACTGCGGCGCTCCCAAGTACAGAGCAAAATGGACTTTGATTTGGCGATCGCATTTCTAGATTAATCCGTACTTAAATCCGTTTCATCCCCCTGGGCATAATACTCCCAATCAATATTGGGAATACTTTCCACCGCATGGTTCAGGGCAACCTCCCAAGTTTTGCGAAGTTTGCCTAAATAAGGGTCTCTCAGGGGTAGCTCAAGCTGGTGGCGAATGACCAAACTATCGGTTTCGTACATCACCAGGTTAATGGGCGGCCCTACGGAAATATTGGATTTCATGGTAGAATCAATAGATAGGATAGCCGCTTTCGCCGCCACATCTACCGGAGTGTCAAAGTGGAGAGTGCGATCGAGAATCGGCTTACCATACTTCGTTTCCCCAATCTGTAAAAACGGAGTTTCCGGAGTCGCTTGAATCGAATTCCCTTGGGTGTAAATCAGATAAAGCTCCGGGTCTTCTCCCTGAATTTGCCCCCCCACCAAAAAGTTACAATGGTAATCAATGCCATCTTTTTCTAACCAAGCTCGGTCTTGCTCTAGCAGTTGCCGGACTTTGCTGCCTACATAGCGGGCAATTTCGTGAAACGTGGGCAGAGAATGCAAGTTAACGTCCTGCTGCACTTTAATATCTTTCTTCAAACTAGAGATCACCGCTTGAGTGACAGAGAGATTCCCGGAAGTACAAAGGATAATCACTCGTTCTTCAGGTAGGGAGAAATCAAACAACTTACGATAAGTGGAAATATAGTCCACTCCCGCATTGGTTCGCGAGTCTGCCGCCAGCACAAGCCCCGAACGGGTGATAATACCAAGACAATAGGTCATAGAAGCCAGATAACAACACCTTACTGATTGTACGGAATTTAGGGAATCTAGTAGGGCTGAGGTGTATCTTTACCTATTGAGTTGATAAGGAAAAGGGTATGAATGCCCTAAAAACTACTGCCTTAATCTTCACAGGTGCTTGCCTGGGTCTCTGTTTGACTGCCTCTAAAACGTCAGCGCTTCAATTTCACTTTCAATCTCCCGATGGTCGGACGAGTGCGGATCTTTCCTTCGATCCGGCTCGATTAATGCCAAAAGGGTCTTGGGGTTCAGTGACCGTTTATGAAACTTCTATGGAAGCACAGGTGATACAACCTGTTTATCCTTCTAATCTCTACTCTAGTTTTCCAGCTCTGATCGCTGAGTATACCAATTCTGTATGGGAGATCAAAACCACTTGGATTACTCATTGGTATTCACAACCCTTGTCTACAAGTTCTTGGTCACAACCGATTGTATTTGCTAATGCCTCTTTATCGATCCAGTTACGATGTGCCTTGGATTTACGCTCTTGTGCGGGGGCTTCTGGAACGATGAATATGTATGCTTCTAGCAGTCATTTATTGTTGTACGATGGCCCGATACAACTGACGAGTATTTCTGAGCCTTTAGCACCCATTCCTCAGCCTTCACCAACTCCAATACCAACTCCAACTCCCGTAACCACTCCGGAGAGTCCAACTTCAGTTCCTGAGCCTTCTACTGTATTCGGCTTGTTGTTGTTCGGGAGTTGGGGGTGGTTGAAGTATCGGAGAAGTTAAATTCAAAGAGAGTTAAGGCGATCGCCTCTTCATACAATTGAGTTAGAGTCACAATTAGCACCTCATCATCTCGATCGGCTTCTTGGTTTTGCCGCGTGGCTAAAATAGTTAAAAGATTATAGACCAATCTTATCACATTCCCTCGCCATCGGTTAGTTTGGGGTAGGCTCTGCAATTCTTGAATAGCTTGTTGTTGCACTGTTCCTCTGCCTAGAAGTCTTAACCATAAGGTTTCTGGAGTTCTCCGCAATTGATGGATAACGATGATGGCACTTTTATACAGATCGCCTAAATAATAGACTCCTGGAGGGCCGTTTTCTGCCTCCTTTGCACGAGCATTATCTAGCAAATTCTTGGATGCGGTTGGCGTTAATATCCACAGTCTAGGTAGATCGGTTTCCCTAAGTTTTCTGCTCTCTTGATCCCGTTCCCATTTGGCTTGCACCATGAATAATTTCAACAGACAAGTACGAATCTCATTGGCAGTTATGGGATTACGAAAGGGTTCAAAGAGTGCTGGAGTCGCTATTAGTTGTCCCAATAATCCGAGTTCCCTGACATCGAGATCGCAAGAGGAGGGAGTAAACCAAACATCGACCTCGCGCACTTCTGAGGCAATCTTTTTGCTCGTTTCTACTGTTCCGAACCGGGAGAGTAGTTCACTGAGGTAATCTTTGGCGAATTGATCGTGAATGAATCGAGTCACAATGGGCAGTTGAGCAACGAAATAATATTATAAGCGATCGCCTCGAATAACCTGATAGACTGTCGATCGCTACTCTCTACCAGGGAATATTAAGGATGGTCACATCCAATCATAGGGAAACTCCAAAATCGACAAAGAGTGCGATCGCCTTGGGAAGTAACTTGGGTGACTCGAAAGCAACCCTTAACAGCGCTCTAAGCATCCTCGATCAAACGACTGGAATTAGGGTTCAAACTTACTCTAGCTACTACCATACTGCACCGATCGGGCCGGCACAACCAGATTTCCTAAATGCCTGTGCTATTTTGCAGGTAGAGTTAACACCTCAAGCCTTACTCAATCATTTACTCCGTATCGAACAGCACTTTGGTCGAGTCCGTCGAGAACGTTGGGGGCCTCGAACCCTTGATTTAGATATCCTATTATTTGAAGATTTAATTCTCTCTACCCCTGAACTGCAAATCCCTCACCCCTGTATGACCGAGAGAGCATTTGTGTTAGTCCCATTAGCAGAAATTGCTCCAGACTGGATAGAACCCGTTTCTAAAGAGGCGATCGCCCAATTAGTAAAAAAGATAGACTGTTCTGGAGTCACTCTATCCATCAAGTAAGACTCCACAGCCACTTAAAAACAGTTTCAGGATTCACCGCAAATATGGTTTGATGTAGAGAAACGCCCTAACTTTGATCATGTCGGACAAGACTCAGCCCCTAGTCAGCATTATTATTCCAGCCTACAAAGCTACAACAACGATCGCCTCTACGGTTAAAAGTCTCATTAATCAAACCTATACCCATTGGGAAGCGGCGATCGCCTCCGATGATAACCTAGACTATCTTGCCCTCCTCGCCCAACAAGGCATCACCGACCCCCGCATCAAACAAACCTTCACCGGCAGCATCGGCAATGGAGAAGCCGTAGCACGCAATGCAGCCGTCCAAATCAGCAACGGAGAAATTTTAGCCAACCTTGATGCCGACGATGCCTACAGTCCCAAACGTTTGCAAGAACTGGTTCCCTTAGCCCTAGAATACGGTGCAGCCATTGATAACACAGGAGTCTACAATACAGAATTAATCCTCTACAAACAGCCTTTCCCAAAACGAAACACCCTCACCTTTGCCACCCCCGATGATATCCTTAAACCCCGCGTTCCCTTCTTCCCCGTCTTCCGTCGGGAATTTTTGGGTCAAGGCTGGACAAAAGTGCCCTTTGCCGCCGACGTTCTCTTTAACCTAGAACTCCTCAGTCGCCTCCAAAAAGTAGCCATTCACCCCCAACCCCTCTATCAATATTACAAGCGCGAGAACTCCATCACCCAATCCGCCAATGCCTTTGAAACCGCCGAACGCGCCTATCAACAAATTCTCGCCTTATTAGCAGAAGGAAAACTCGATCTCACCCCAGAAATTCGCCAAGCCGCTAACGATGAATTTTCCCAAAACTTACTCCTCAATCGGCTCTTTCGCCAGTATATGGAATCCGGACGCTGCAAAAATCTAGAAGAATTTCTTGACATGACAGAAAATGGCCGCACAGATTGGTTAAAACCAGAACTCGATAGGATAAGCTAATTATAGATGATCGATTACCAGCATGAACTCCTAAATTGATAACAGAGGTCTAAAATGAATGTTCCTTTAGTGTCTATTATCACTCCTGTGTATTATGGAGAGAATACCCTAGAACGAGCCATTCGTAGTGTGCTTAAACAAGACTTCCTGAATTGGGAAATGATCGTTATCAGTGACGATCAGAAAAACTACAAACAAATTGTGAAAAACTATGGAATTGATGACCCTCGTCTGCGTTTTACGACCACAGGTCAAATTGGTTCTGGCGAGAGTAATGCCAGAAACAAAGGATTAGAGATCGCTAGAGGTCAATACATCAGTTGTTTAGATTGTGATGATGCATTTAAACCAGAGAAGTTATCCACTTTAATTCCTTTAGTGCAAAAGTATGGTGCAGCCATTTCTAATATTGATTATAGAGACAGTGAAACTAATGAGTCTTTAGAAAACTTAAGTACAGAACCTAGGGCTGAATATATTACCCCTGCCGATCTTTTTTGCACATGCTTTCATACAGCAAGTTTATATATCTATGACCGTAGTAAAATCGACATCTATTATGATGTAGATTTACCAGCTATGCCAGATGCTATATTTTTGATGTCTTTCTTTAATACCATTGAAGCCATTGGATATTCTCCAGAACCACTACACACTTATTACCGTCGTGAAGGATCTGCGTGTAATTCAAAAGATACACCCAAGATTTTTATGTTCAGTAAGAAAAAGATTTTGGAAAAATTAAATTCTGGCACAATCAGTATTAAAAATAAATTTGCTCAATCAGTAACCCAAAAGCATATTGAGTTGATGTTGAAAATGGAAGATATTTATGCCCAAGAAATCATCAAAAATCCTAATGTTAATTTTCTAAAACTGTTCAAGTCTTATCTTTGAGTTCATTCAAGAGTTAGGACTGATGAATGCATGGATTTAGAAACTAGAATTAGTCCAAAATCTTATCAATAGCAACGGGTTCCCATTGCCGATAGCCCACTTTGGATTCAAAGTTTTCAGCCTGTTGCCAGATCTCATGTAAATATGGATCTGCATACACTAGCTCTGAATCAAAAAAAATACCAAACACGGAACCCTTGAATTTTAGAGGCACGTAAGTAATTGGTTGTCGATCTAATAAATTGCAGATTTCTATAACAGCAGGATAGATAATTGTGTAATCGTGAAAAAGAATGACTCCATTTTCACTAACGACTTTACGACAGAATTCAAAATCTGAACGGGTAGAGGATTGGGTATGTTCGCCATCAATAAACATTATCTCAGGAGCAGTTTTAATCCTTTCAGAATCTACTTGGGAAGCATCAACATCAAAACACTCTATTTTTCCGATGTCACCATAGCCTATCGCTTTAAGCATATTTAGCATTTTTTCAGTAGAATTATTCTCATAATGCACAATATATCCTGGTGAGCGATCATCTGGTTGTTCAACAGGCCTTGGGTCTATAGAGTAGATTCTTTTACAACGATTATCCACTAGGTGAGGTTGAATAGTACCTCCTAGATAAGAGCCAATTTCAAGATAGGTGTACTCTTTATATTTCCTGGCAGTAGCTCTCTGTACTGCAAGCAGAGAGCGTCTATCTTCAGCACTGGTCTGAGAAGGTATAGTTTCAAAGACACTCAAATCCAGCTCATCGATTATCATATCCCAATTTTTCATCTTGCGATCTTCAATATATTAATCAGCTATTAATCCCTAAACTTAGGAGATAGGTTTGAGGATGGACGACTGCCAGAGGAAAATCTTGTTTTGCCTCGACCTCTTTCTGTAATTTTGGATATCTATCTATACAATCTTCTCGAATATAGAGAAAAATATTTTGACGATACCAATAATCCACAGTATCATAATTCCAAATTTTGGATCTTATGATATCAAAGACACTATAACCATATTGATAAAAATAGTCGCGCCAATATTCTGGCCATTGCTCATTAACATGGCCTGTACCTCCTTGATAAGGAATAGCAGCAGAAAACATCACAACAGGGCCGAGTTGTGTCAAGTTTTTAATAAATCCTTCCGCAAAATCAATAGAAATGTGTTCTGCTACTTCTAAGGACACGACTAAATCAAATTCTCGATTTAAATCAATGGGTTGTTCTGGTTCAAAAGCTTGGAATTTATCTTGGTCTATCATCAGCATATTGGGATCTACATAAGCCCCATCTACCCCTAAATAATCATCAATTCCACACTGATTAAATACGGACAACCAAGTTCCCACCCCACAACCCACATCAATGATGCTTGTGGGTTGAATTAAATCCATAATCATAGGAACAACGACTTGAGCGGATTGAAATGAACCTTGTTGCTGAGTTACATAGAAGTCTTCATTGTATAGTGTTTTTTTCATCTTCATCTGAGAAATTGAAAAGAGTAATGGATAAGCGAGGATTTTTAGCTAATTCAAGAGATATTCTCCCCCATCGAGCGTGATTGTACTTCCAGTGAGAAAATCTTGTTGGAGTAAAAATAAAGCACTATCGGTTACCACTTTGGGATTACCAGAGATTTTTAAGGGAATTCTGCGATTGGCATACTCTTGCATGAACTTTTCTGGGTTAGACTCATAGTGAGGTTCAAGAATTTGACCCAAAGCTAAACCATTGACTGTAATTCGGGGAGCCAATTCTAAGGATAACATTTGGGTCATATCCCACAATCCTCGCTTGGTTAATCGATAGGAAAAATTACCCGGTTTAGGATGGGGAATTCGGGCATCATTAATATTGATAATTTTGCCTTGACCATCGGGGCAAAGGTGCTGGGCAAAAGCTTGGGAAAGTTGAAAGGGGGCACGTAAATTTATGGCAAAAATTCTATCCCATGATTCTACATTAATCTGGTTAAATTGATCGTCTTGAGGATAAATGGACGCACTATTAATCAAAATATCAACTTTGCCGAAGGCTTCAACAGCTTTGGGGATAATTGTATCGGTAGCGGATGCATCCGCCAAATCTGCTGGATAAGTAACTGCTCGCACTCCGAAAGATTCGGCTTTTTCCTTAACTTCAACGGCCCCATCAGCCGAATTTCCATAATGGATGAACACATCACAACCGGCTTCTGCCAGAGCTAGAACTAGAGCGCGTCCTACTCGAACGCCACCGCCAGTGATCAGGGCTACCTTATTGCTTAAGTCCATTGTTTTTAGAACACGCTACTCTAAATCTATCCATAACTACAATATCAGACATTTTACAACTTATGACGTTGTAAGTCTTCGTCTAAACTTCTAGCGACAACTGCACCTTGAGCCACTGCTGTGGCCACACAAGGATCTCTAGGATTTGCTACATCTCCAGCAGCATAAACACCAGGAATTGATGTGCGCCCAAATCTGTCTGTAGCAATGGATTGAATTTGTGTATCTAAGATAACTGGAATTTGCTGTGACTGAATATGCTGATCAAAATGAATTTAAATCCAGCCCCTGAGACCGTAGACAAACAGGCCGATATATTCTTTGATGGCGTTGGTGGTATCTCGGAGGCGACTAGCATCAGGGATGAGACTGAGTAGGGCTGATTCCCAGGTGGTCTCGGTTTCGGTGGGATTGCGACCGGGGGGACTGAGGAAGTCGGTGGGGGCGGGAATGGCTTCGATGCCTTGTTTTTGGAAGACCAGAAGCGATCGCGGCATATGAGTTGCAGAAGTCACCAATAATACCCGATTAATCCCCTCTTCGTCCAGAATTCGGCGCACATTCACCGCATTTTCATGGGTATTTAAGGAACTGGGGTCTTCTAAAATCGCCTCTTTTGGAACCCCCAGAGCTATAGCAATTTGGGCCATATCTGATGATTCTGGCGGCCCGCCATCCTTCCAGTCAATGCGTCCACCCGTGAGGATTAACCGGGGCGCTTTCCCTTGCAGATACAACTGGGAGCCATGTAGAATGCGATCGCCCGCCTCCGAAACATCCACCCAAGGCCGGGGATAGATTTGCGCCTTAATTCCCCCTCCCAGCACCACAATCGCCTCCGCAGCAGGCAAATCATCCGGCGGAATATGGCGCAGTTCCAAAGATTGGATTAACTCCCGATTGACCCAACTATTCCCACCGAGCAATAACACTAACAGCGCCAAAGAAAGGGAAATCGCCGCTCGTTTGGGCCATTTCCACAACAGCACCAACGAAACAATCATCAATACACAACTTAACCCCATCGGATAAACAAATAGGGGTAGTAACTTAGAGAGAAATAAAAACATAAATTTTGGGGCTAGGGAGCGAGACCTTCCCACTCCAGTCATATCAAGTCCGTTGGAACAGTCCTGTCCACGAAGGGGACAAGACAAACCTCTTGTTCGCTTATTATACCCATTACCGCGCGAAGCGCTGTATCATTTCCGCCACCGTTCTCCCTTTGTGCGATTTTGCGCCAAAGAACTATTTTCCGCCCTTGGATCGGTCGGTAAACTGGGAGTATCTTCATTAACCTCTTCCTCCGTCTGCCAAGAAGTTTCAATCCACCAACTTGCCACCCCTCCCACCACTCCCCAGAGGATACTAATAACAGGAGAAAAGTTCACTATTAAAAAGGCAAGGGTAAATCCCAATCCCACCAGCACCCCTGGAGGTAACCCGATCTGAAATCGAGAGGAGACAGACGGGGAATCCGGTTGTTCAGAGGAAGAATTCACACCCTGATTCACTTCATCAGCCATCGGTTTCGCTTATAGCGCTTCGCGCTAGGGAATAGGGAATAGGGAATAGGGAATAGGGTTGTGGTACATGGCTTTGAGCCTTTAAGACTGTACACCATAACAGCGCGAAGCGCTGTAAAGTTGATCCAACCGGCGATCATCCTTCTATAAACCACTAGAATCAAGACTTTGGGCCTCATCTTGACTGGTCGGTAAATGTAATCCACATTCTTGTTTCAGACCTTGGAAGCGGGTATCTCGTTCATGTTCATCTTCCAAACTGAGCGGCCGAGAAGAATGCCAATCTCCAACCGTCATATATCCCTGATCGAATAGAGGATGATAGGGCAAATCATGGGCCACTAAATATTGGTAAATATCCCGTGAATTCCAATTCAGAATCGGTAAAACCTTATAAATATCCCCTTGACGGTTAATAAACTGTAAATTCTTGCGATGATCCGTTTGGTCGCGGCGCAAACCCGCTAACCAAGCCGTCACCTTGAGTTCTTTTAACGCTCGTTGCATGGGTTCAACTTTACGCAGTTGATCGTACTGATTAAGCGCCTCCACCGTGCCTTGTTCCCAGAGCTTGCCATAAATTGCTTCCATATGAGCTGGACTCATGGTGGATTGGTAAATCTTCAGGTTGAGATTGAGTTTGTGGGTTAAATCATGGGCAAAGCGATAGGTTTCTGGGGGTAAATAGCCCGTATCGACCCAAATCACAGGGATATTGGGGACAACAGAAGTGACCAAATGGAGCATCACAGCCGATTGAATGCCGAAACTGGTACTCATGGCTAGACCTTCGCCAAACGTTCTGGCGGCCCATTGCACAATATCCCTAGCTTCTATATCCGATAGTTGTTGGTGTAGGGTTTGAGTGTCAAGGTTGGGTAGCGCGGTGATGGTTGAATTCATTAATAATTCAGGTTCCTAATCGGTGGTCATGGACTTGATTATTGATATAAGGTTATCAAAGGATGGAGACTAGAGGGGAGAATTTAAACCTTAAGTAAGGAATGGGTCTTTTCTGGATCGTCCTCTGGGTTAGGAAGAGGATGGCTTGAGTTTTCTGCTAGTTGTGGGGTGCTGAGGGTGTTGTCGCTCGGCAGGAGTTTGAGGAAGGGAAGGGGGAGGAGGGAGGAGAGGTTAGTGAGGGTAACCAGCAGGGCGAGATTATCGAAGGTGTTGGGGGTAATGCCAAAGCTATGCATGAGGATAGCGCCTAATTCTTGGGAGAGAATATGGGCGAGGTTGGTAATGGACATGAGGAGGGCGAATAGGGTGGCTTCGATACCGGGGGGGCAGAGTTTGGCGCAGAGAACGAGAACGGGCATAAAGGCGATTTCACCCAGGACGGTGAGGATGACGCTATCTCCGAGGCTAAACCAGCGATCGCCAATACCCAAAAGTCGATTAGTATGGGTCACTAGAAGTACCGGGGTGAAGCCAAATAGGACAGCAATTACCGTACTCCAGCCAAAGATTGTGCGAAAGGGAACGGCTTTCAGAAAGCGCTGGAAAATCCAAATGCCGATGAGTCCAGCAATGCTGGTAAAGAGGCGCACGCGACCGAGAAATTCGGGTTCAAACCCTAAGTCGTTGGTGACGAAGAAGAAGAAGGCTGAGTCGGAGGAGGGGGTGGCTTGCCAGAGGAAGAGGAAGAGAGTGGGTTTCCAGATGGAGGGGAGCAAGATGGCTTCTTTAAGCTGTCCGATCTGGTGTTTTACGGTCTGCCAAGCGGGAGTATAGTCGGTGACTGGAGATTCAGCAATTAACCCGGCTCCCAGGGCGACGATAAGGGGGAAAAGGGCAGTAATCCCAAAGACTTGTTGGGGCGTTAAGATTTCTAATAACCATCCGCTTAAATAGGCTGTGATTAATCCCCCTAGGGCTGAGGTTGCCCAACAGAGGGATTGCAGGGAGCCGACTTGACTGGTGGTTTCGGTTCTGGCTCGTTCGACTACGAGGGAGTCAGCGATCACGTCACTGATGGCAACCGAGAGGGAGCTAAGGGCGATCGCCGCAGTTGCAGCACTTGCACTATCAACTACCGTCGCCAACAGTCCCCAAGCCAAACTCCCCAACAAGCCGGACAAAATCAGATAGGGACGGCGACGATCGCCCAAAATGGGCAAACCATCGGAAATAAAGCCCCACAGGGGTTTAATCATCCAAGGCAGAGCTGCCACCCCAGTCAGAGCCGCCACTTGAGCGGGAGAGAGACCTAAATCATCTTTGAGAAAAAAGCTAATGGCTAATCGAGCCAGACTTAAGACCCCTTGGACGAAATACACCAGCAAAATCGCTAGTAATTCCGGCGTGGGTTCATTGCCCAATAGCAGTTTTTTAAACAGACTCTGGGAGCCAGGGGAGGAAAAGCCAATCATGTTACAAATCTTTATATTTCTGAGTAACTATGATAGCGCTTTCCTGAGATGGGGGAATGGGGGGATAGGGGGATAGGAAGGATCGGGAGGATGGCCTTTTGCCTTTTGCCTCTTGCCTTTTGCCTTTTGCCTTTTGCCTTTTGCCTATTCCCCATTCCCCATTCCCCATTCCCTATTCCCCATTCCCTATTCCCCGTCTAATCTCTAGATTTCCGTGCCCCAGTCGCGGCTGCACCGTAATTAATCCGACAGCCCACATTAAAAATACTTGCGCCACATTCTAGAGGCACAACCTGCTCGTTGAGAATAGCGCTACAACTGACATATTGATCGTCATTGGTATCCTTAACCATACATTCAATGGGGGTTGCGCCTGCCTGTGATGACCAGAGCCTCATACCCAAAGCCGCCACTTCATGTTGCCAGAAGAAAACCGTCAGCGCGATCGCCACCAGCACCGCACTCGCCAGTCCAACCTTAACTTTCCAACTACCCAATACATTCCCCAACTTCGTTTGCAGAGGTTCCAGAAAGCTGGTCTCCTCTTTCTTTTCGGTCACCGTTTCCACGGGTTTAGATGATTCTGAATTTCCTTGAGTTTCAGACATGGTATGGCTCCTGTAGTTGTTCGCTCAAGTGAGTCTTTGTCGATAATTATAGGAGATTTACCCAAAAGCCGACTCAGAGCAGTGGAGTGGGGCTAAAAGATGCAAAACTTAACATAATCTCAGAGACTCTCTCCTCGAACATTGGCCCCAGACTCTGATAGACTAATACACTGAAACCGGCTAAATATAAGCATTTCATTGAATGACCTCTTGGGAGAAAAACCTGTGATTGAAACCACATTGGGATTAGAAATTATAGAAGTCGTCGAACAAGCGGCGATCGCCTCCGCTCGTTGGATGGGAAAAGGAGAAAAAAATACGGCTGACCAAGTAGCCGTAGAAGCCATGCGCGAACGCATGAACCAAATCCACATGCGCGGACGCATCGTCATCGGAGAAGGCGAACGAGATGACGCTCCCATGCTCTACATCGGCGAAGAAGTCGGCATTTGCGCCCGCGAAGATGCCAAAGATTACTGCAACCCCGATGAATTAGTCGAAATTGACATCGCCGTTGACCCCTGCGAAGGAACCAACCTCGTCGCCTACGGTCAACCCGGTTCCATGGCCGTACTCGCCATTTCCGAAAAAGGCGGACTCTTCGCCGCTCCCGACTTCTACATGAAAAAACTCGCCGCTCCTCCAGCCGCTAGAAACCATGTAGACATCCGCAAATCCGCCACCGAAAACCTAAAACTCATCTCCGAGTGCCTCAACCGCTCCGTAGACGAATTAGTCGTTGTCGTCATGGATCGTCCCCGTCACAAAAACCTGATCAACGAAATCCGTAGCGCTGGCGCAAGAGTTCGTTTAATTGCCGATGGAGACGTATCCGCCGCCATTTCCTGTGCCTTTTCCGGAACCAACATCCACGCCTTAATGGGAATTGGAGCCGCTCCCGAAGGAGTCATTTCTGCGGCTGCCATGCGCTGCTTAGGCGGTCATTTCCAAGGACAACTGATCTACGATCCAGAAATCGTCAAAACCGGCTTAATTGGCGAAAGCAAAGAAAGCAATCTCGAACGTCTACGCAGCATGGGCATCGAAGACCCAGACCGCGTATACAGCGCCGAAGAACTCGCCTGTGGAGAAACCGTCTTGTTTGCCGCTTCTGGCATTACCCCAGGAACCCTCATGGAAGGCGTTCGCTACTTCCATGGTGGAGCCAGAACCCATAGCCTGGTCATTTCCAGTCAGTCTAAAACCGCCCGGTTTGTAGACACCGTTCATATGGTTGACGCACCAAAAAGCATCCAATTAAGATAGGATAACCAACCGCTCCAATTAAAACTGAATCACCTTCAGTTTAATTGGAGCCATTTTTTCTTCATAAATCCGCCCGAAACCTTAGCAAGTTGCCATTAACAAACATTAAAAAATGAATGTTGCAGTTATCGGTTTAAGTCATAAAACAGCCTCCGTTGAAGTTCGCGAAAAACTCAGTATTCCCGAACCCCAACTTGAACAAGCCATAACCACCCTCAAGCTCTATCCTCATATCGAAGAAGTAGCCATTCTAAGCACCTGTAACCGCTTAGAAATCTATGTGGTGATCAGCGACAATCAACAGGGAGTCTGGGAAGTTACCCAATTTCTTTCCGAACATAGCCAACTGCCTCTCTCCCAATTGCGTCCTCATCTGTTTATCCTCCTCCATGAAGATGCAATCATGCATTTAATGCGCGTGGCAGCCGGATTAGACAGCTTGGTACTCGGTGAAGGGCAAATTTTATCCCAAGTTAAACAAGGTCATAAACTCGGCCAACAGTATAAAGGCGTGGGGCGAATTCTCAACCGCTTAATGAAACAAGCCATTACTGCGGGCAAACGGGTACGCACCGAAACCAATATCGGTACAGGAGCCGTTTCCATCAGTTCAGCCGCCGTTGAACTGGCACAAATGAAACTGGAAACCCTGGAAGAGTGCAAAATTGCCATTATCGGTGCGGGTAAAATGTCCCGGTTGTTGGTACAGCATTTGCTCTCCAAAGGTGGCACTCAAATTAGTATCGTCAACCGTTCCATGCAACGAGCAGAAGAACTCGCTGGTAAGTTTAGCGAGGCTTCTTTAGCACTCTATCCCATGGGAGAAATGATGGACGTGGTTCAGGCATCCGATCTAGTTTTTACCAGTACCGGAGCAACCCAACCCTTATTAAATCGAGGGAATTTAGAACCCATTGTTAACCCAGAAAAGCCCTTAACTTTGATTGATATTTCCGTTCCTCGGAATGTGGCTGCGGATGTGAGCGAGTTGCCCTCGGTTAAGCCCTATAATGTGGATGATCTCAAGGCAGTGGTGGCCCAAAATCAGGAAAGTCGCCGCCAGATGGCAATGGAAGCGGAAAGCTTATTAGAAGAAGAAGTCGAAGCCTTTGAGGTGTGGTGGCGCAGTCTGGAAACTGTACCGACGATTAACTGTTTGCGTCATAAAGTGGAGACCATTCGCGAGCAAGAGTTAGAAAAAGCCCTTTCTCGTTTGGGGTCTGAGTTTGCGGAAAAACACCAAGAAGTGATTGAAGCGCTCACCCGTGGAATTGTCAATAAGATTCTACACGATCCCATGGTACAACTGCGGGCGCAACAGGATATTGAAGCCCGCA
This sequence comes from Roseofilum capinflatum BLCC-M114, assembly GCF_030068505.1. Classification (NCBI taxonomy): domain Bacteria; kingdom Bacillati; phylum Cyanobacteriota; class Cyanophyceae; order Desertifilales; family Desertifilaceae; genus Roseofilum; species Roseofilum capinflatum. The sequence continues at coordinate 68,198 of NZ_JAQOSO010000117.1, read as the reverse complement.
AGCAAGCGATGGAAACCCTGAATACATTGTTTAATTTAGAAATTGAGGCGGCTTCTAGTAATCAATATAGCTAGAGGAAAACAATGAATAATTAACAATTAATAATGAACAATTATTCATTGGGATTGTATAGTCCTTCAAAACTAATATCCTGTATCTGTAGGGGTCAACGGCCGTTGACCCCTACAAAGGCTTTCAGAAGTCTTGGAGGAGTTGGATGAGGAACGATCGCCTCGATACAGCGCTTTGCACTGTAATTTGTGAAAACAGTGCAGAAGCCATCTAAGCACGAGTCGCTTCTAAAATGCGAGAGTAATAAAACCGAGTTTTCGTCATCGCATTCCGTTCCACCTTAAAGCCATATTTCTCTAAACTAGCAATCACATCCTTTTCCTTATGCATATAAGCGCGAGTCGTCTTAGACGGGCCAGGGAAGAAGCTACCAATCTTCTTCAGAATTGCCAAAGCACAGGTTTTCGGCGCAAAACTAAGAATGACCCGTGATTTTGCCAAAGAACAGAGATGACCAATCATTTCATCCGCCTTCTCATGGGGATAATGAATCAGCACATCCAAGCAAATCACACTATGATATTCACCATCGAGTTGCTCTAAATCTTGAGTTTTAAACTGAATCTTATCCAAATTTTCTAAAGCGTCTTGAGCGCGAGTTTGCGCTTCACCCACCATTTTTTCCGAGATATCACTGGCAAACACCTGAGCGCCAGCTTGAGCTAGGGGAATACTGAGGCTACCCACTCCACACCCCGCATCACAGATGGACAGTTCACTGAGGTTATCATCTGCTTTTAACCAGTCTAGAACCGTATCGACGGTTTGTTGATGGCCGTTACGGATATCGAGTTGAACGCGGTTCACCTCATCTGTACCGTAAATCTTCCGCCATCGGTCAAAACCGGTTTGGTTAAAGTAGTCTTTGACAATGGTCTTATCGTCTACTAAGTTTTTCTCTTCTGCCAGGGTCATAGGAATTACAGGATGTTATACACAGGATGGGACAGTCTCCAACTTTTGAGCATACCATGATTGGGGTTGCTCTATGGCTGACGGTCACAGATGTCAGGGTTGCTCAAGTCAGAAGCCCTCAATGTTCTAAAAATCTGAGAGTTAAATCAGACCGTTTCGGCGATCGCTTATATCACTTAATAAAAATGTCAACATTTTTTATGAAAATTGAAAAAAATTCATAAAAATTAACAGTAAAAAGTAACCTCTTACTCTTCACAAAATCCTCACATTTTCATGACATTCTAAACAATATGTATGCTTTGAGCCATCTTATGATTGATTGAGTATCTCCACAGGACGATGCTGGTAAAATAAGGATAGAGCAAAGCATCCGTAAACTGATCCCTGAGATCCAAAACAGGAGTTATGGTTATGAAACAGATCTTAATCGTTGATGATTCCCAAACCATGCGTAAAATGGTGAAAGCCTCTTTGCGGGATTTACAGGATGTGAATTTTGATGAGGCGGGTAATGGTCTAGAAGCCATTGAAAAAATGAAAGTTAGCCCCTTTGACTTAATGATTTTAGACCTCAATATGCCCGATATGCATGGCTTAGATGTTCTCAAATTTGTTTTGGAGAATCATCAATACAAATCCACTCCCATTGTTATCTTAACCACAAAAGGAGATGATGAAAGCCGCAAAGAAGCTTTAGATGCGGGAGCCAAATGCTATCTCACTAAACCTTTCCAACCCAAACCCTTATCCGATCAAATTCACGATCTATTACAATAAGCGATCGCGCTCGGTCTGGATAGTAAATCTCTTGGGAACAAAAGCGCTCCTAAAAAGTAGAATTGAGTAAAAACAAGGATCTTAACCGATTGTGTCTAATTCCCTTGACAATGACAATCTATTTAGCGAATTTCTAGACGACTACTTTGTTGAATGTGAAGAACATTTGACTTGTGTTCGCCAAGGTTTGCTGTCCTTAGAATCCTACATTACTGCGTCAGACTCTAGTCCTAAAAATGCAGTAGACATGGAGTTACTGAATCAATTGTTTCGGAGTTTTCATACCCTCAAAGGTTTATCGGGTATGGTTGGCGTAGAGCAAGCCGAAGCATTAGCACACCATTTAGAAAACTATCTGCGGCTACTGCGAGATCGGGAAACTCCTCTCTCAGAATCTGGATTTGATACCTTGATGATGGGAACCAAAGTTTTAGAAGAGGTCATTCATGCCTATCGTCAACAACAACAAAGTCCAGACATTACAGCAATTCTCGATCGGATTAATGGGTTAGTCAGTCAACCCGAATCTCAGGAAACGGACAACCAAGAAAGTCCTCCCAAAAAAGCGGGGAATATTATTGGCTCCACCTTAGAACTTCCAGCGAATATCTCCCAAGAAGTCCAAGATCTAATCGGCCAAGGCTTGTCGGTATGGCGATTTGTTTTTTCACCCGATGCTGATCTAACCGCCCAAGGTATTAATGTCAATAGCATTCGCGGGCACTTAAATGAAAAAGCACAAGTCATTCATGCGTCTCCCCGGATGATCAATGGGCAAGATATTTGCTTTGATTTTTTGGTCGCTAGTCCAGCCGATCCCCAAGAATGGGTCGAGCAAACAGAAGGGTTGACCTGGGATCTGTACTTATCGCCTCCAGAAGAGCCAGAAGAGCCAGAACCCTTAGCACCACCAGCACCACCAGCACCACCAGCAACTCCATCTGCGCCTCCCTCTATGGTGCGTGTTGAGTTATCTAAACTCGACGATCTGATTGCCAGAGTCGGGGATTTAGTGATTACCCGCGCTCGGTTAGAAGAGCTAGTTAAGTCGATCGCCATCCCCTCTAGTGTAGAAAATGGAAATGGAAAATCGACGATCGCGCGATCGCTCCAAAATCTCAACCTCACCCTAGAGCGACAACTGCGAGACTTACGAGAAGACGTAATGCGAGTGCGCCTAGTCCCCATCGGTGAAATCTTCGCCCGAATGCAATTCGTCGTCCGAGATCTGGCACGGGAAGGCGGTAAACCCACCACCCTAGAGATTATCGGCGCAGACACCGAAATTGACAAACTGGTAGTCGAGCGGATGATGGACCCCCTGCTGCATATGGTTCGCAACGCTATCAGCCATGGGATTGAACCCGAAGCCGAGCGCATTGCCCAAGGTAAGCCCCCCCAAGCTAAAATCACCTTAAAAGCGAGAACCTCTGGGGAAATGGTCACCGTAATCATCGAAGACGATGGCCGGGGAATTGATTGGCAACAGATCTTAGAACGGGGGAAAGCCAAAGGACTCTTAAATCTATCTGAAGATGACCCCTTGCAGTCCGAGTCTATTCCCTCGGCTTACCGCAATCGTATTCTGCTTGATTTATTATGCGCTCCTGGATTTTCCACCAAAGACGAAGCCGACTTAACCAGTGGACGAGGAGTGGGTATGGCTGTCGTCAACAGTACCCTGCAAGAATTAGGAGGTGTCCTCGAAGTCAGTAGCGAGCTAGGTCAAGGAACCCAGTTTATCATTCAACTGCCTTTAACGTTGGCGATCGCCAACGCCTTAATCATTCAAGTCAGTGACCAAATCTATGCCATTCCCCAAAACGCAGTCCGAGAGGTCATTGAAGTCTGCTCCACAGACATCATTGACCACCATCAACTGCTCAATTACCGCCATCAAGCCATTCCCTTACTCAACCTCTATTCAATTTTCAGCTTAACCCCACCCTCAGCCCCCTCGAAAACCCTGAAAGTCGTCATCGTCGGTCGAGGAGACATGGGAGACCACTTAACCACCCCTGGCAACCTGATTGCCCTCACCGTAGATTACCTTCTGGGCTTACGAGAAATCGTGATTCGCCCCCTTACCGACCCCCTAGTGAGAGTTCGGGGTATTAGCGGGGCGACCGAACTCGGTGACGGTCGCATTGTGCTAATTCTGGACATCCTCGGTTTAATTAGCGATGAAGCATCTCACCCCTGGCGTGATACAGCTCCCCTTTCTGTGTTTTAATAGGAAATTCCCAACATTATGCTACACATCAATCTCCGTGTCTCCGTATCAATTATCTGTAGCAAACCTCCAAGGATTTGAGATAAGAACCCATGATTAATGCTTCTCCTGCTCATCCGAAAACCACTGAAACCACCCTACCGTTCATTCTCTTTGAGCTGGCGGGAACTACCTATGGTATTGTTTCCCACCAAGTGCAACAGATAGAAATGGTCGATCAGATCACCCCCGTTCCCAATGCTGCCCCCTTTGTCGAAGGCGTAGTCTTTTGTCGTTCCCAAGTGATTCCCGCCATTAATCTGCGTATCCGCTTAGGATTTGAGCGCCAACCCTACGATCTGCTCACCCGGTTGATTGTTATCCATACCCAACCCTCTTCCTCTCAAGGAACCCCTAAAGACGCTCATACTCTAACCGAGAAGTTAACAGAAGGCGATCGCCGCGTGGGTCTGATTGTCGATAGTGCCAGAGAATTCATCGCCATTGGCCAAGACTTAATCCAACCCCCTCCAGACGGCTTATCCGGAGTCAATAGTCAATACCTATCCGGCATCATCACCTTAGACCAGAGAGTTATTCTCATTTTGGATATAGAAAAAATCATTGAAACGTGACCCTTAATCAACACCGTGTAGGGGTGGGTTGACCCATTACCCATTACCCAATTCCCCAATCCCTATTGATGACTCATCGGAGGTAAACATGGCTAAAAGCAAACCCAACAAGAAAAATATCCCTTCCCCTTCCTCGATTTCCCTTCAAGCCGCCTCACAAATCCAAAAGATCGCCCAAGAAATGACGGCTGGAATACAACAACATAACCAGCGCTATATCGACAGTACCAGCGCGATCGTGCAAATGGGAAAATCCCTAGAAGAAACAGCCCAGCAAACCAACGAGGTTGCCCAGTCTACAGAGGAAGTGGTGTCTGGAATTAACCAAATGGCCGCCTCCATTGAAGAAGTTACCGCCAGTAGTACCGAAGTCGCTACTGGATTAAATCAAATTACCAGCTCCATCAAAGACAGTAATCAATCGACCCAATCCGTGGCCGCCAATACCCAAGACATGGCCACATCTGCCACTCAGGTGAGCGCCTCCATTTCCCAAGTCGTCGGTAACATTAAAGGATTAACCGGCGATACGGAAAATCTAGCCGCCTCCGTCAATCAAACCGCCGCCTCCATTGAAGAAATGGGGGGTTCCATTCAAGGGGTAGCCGAAAACTCCGATGACCTGACGGCCGCAGCCGAAGAAACCACCGCCTCCATTAATGAAATGGCGGCCTCTATTGAGGAAGTGTCTGCCACCACAGAGAATTTAAGCGCCACTGTTGAAGAAGTCTCTGGAGCCATTCAAGAGATGGCCGCCTCCATTGATGGGGTGGCTCAAAATAGCCAACGGATCACCCAAGCCGCCAACACAGCGCAAAAGAATTCCGAAGATCTAGAGGAGTCCATTCGTTCGGTGACGGACTTGAGCGAAAAAGCTGATGATATTACCCGGCGAGTGCGCCAAGATGCCGAAGAAGGCGGAGCTACTGTAGAAAAGGCGATTCAGGGGTTAACGCGGGTACGCCAATCCATGGTCAACACCGCCGATGTAATTCGAGATATGGGCGATCGCACCACGGAAATTAGTTCCATCGTCGATACCATCAACCTGATTGCCGAACGCACCAACTTATTATCCCTGAACGCCTCCATTGAAGCCGCCAGAGCCGGAGAAGCCGGGCGCGGGTTCGCCGTCGTAGCCGAAGAAATCCGCAATTTAGCCGATCGCGCCGCCACCGCCACCTCAGATATTGCCGCCATTATCAAGAGTTTACAGTCTGTCGTCCAAGATGCCGTTAAAACCTCAGAAGAAGGCTTAAGGGTCACCGAAGACAGCAGCCGTTTAGCCGAAGAAGGGGTCGCAGGGTTGGGTAAAATCCTCTCTGGTGTAGAAGAAACCACTCACTTAGTCAGTCAAATTGCCAATTCTTCCCAGAAGCAAAGCCACTTAGGGAAACAGGTGGTTGACTCCATTAATACCACCGCCCTACAAGCCAAAGAAGTGGCAGGTGCGACCAGCGAGCAATCGAAAGCGGCCAGCTCGATTGTGCAATCGACCGAACATATGCGGCAAATTACCAAACAGGTGACCAAGGCCATGAATGAACAGGCCAAAGCAGCCAGGGATGTGATTAAAGCCGCGCAAAATACCAGCCATCTGGCTGGGCAAGTCCGAAAAGCCACTTCAGAGCAAGCCCGTGGAGCCTCCCAGGTGATGCAGGCCGTCGAGAGTATGCGGCGCGGCATGTCCAGTACCTATAAAGTCTTAGCCGAACAATCCCAAGGAGCCGATCAAATTGAGAAAGAAATGGACAGGCTATCGCGTTTTATCAACAGTATTAGTGAGTCCATGAAGGGGCAATCCGAAAACGTACAACAAATTACCAATGCCATTGACAGTATGCGATCGCAATCCGATCAAGTCGCCAAAGCCATGACCGAACAAGCCAGAGCCGTACGCAACATGAGTCAGACCACAGAAAAAATTGCCAAGCAAGTCAACTTTATGGCCCAGGCTAATCAGGAACACTCCAATGTCTCCAAACAACTGGCGCAAATGTTACAAACAATGGGAGACTCTGGCGAAAGTACCTTAGAATCTCTCGAAGCCATTCAAACCTTAACCGCCCAACTGATCGTGACCTAATCAGCCCTCTCCCCCTCCTCCATTGAACTATGACCATTAGTATCTTTACCACCGATACCCAGTTAAAGATTCGCTCCTGGGATACCCAATTAACCGAGATGACCGGATTGACTCCGAGCGAAGCCATGAACCGGCCGCTAGTGGAGATTATTCCTGAGTTAGAAACCAGAGGATTACTCCAACACTTTAAGCGCGTGTTACAAGAAGGGGTAATTGAAACCCTTGCCCCAGCCTTACACCATTATTTGATCCCCTGCGATTCCCCCATTCCTTCCCAGTATTTTGACCGAATGCAGCAGCGAGTGACCATTGTCCCCCTACGGGAAGGGGAGAAAATTGTCGGCACACTGGTGACAGTAGAAGATGTGACCGCTCGCCTGATTGAAGAAAAACAAATGAGCGCCGAAGTATCGGATAGGGTTGACCCCTTCTCTAGCCTCCGGTCTCAGGATCGCAGTACCTCGTCTTGGGACGTGCTGGCCGAGCGGCGCAAGGCGATCGAGCAATGCCAACGATCGCCCGAAATTACCCGTAAACTCGTAGATGTCTTACGTCAGGAACACCGCCATCCGACCCTCTTAAACAGCGTGCTGTCGGTATTGAGTAAAAGCCAGATCGATCCTTCACCCGTGTTGTGGGAATGTTTACAAGATCCCGATCCAGAGCTACGAATTTATGCGGCCCTCGCCCTGGGCAATCGCCACCATCCTGGCTCCATTGAACCCCTGATTAAGGCCCTGGACGATCCCGACACCAATGTGGTCTATCAAGCGATTGAATCCTTGGGCAAACTCAAAGCCAGCGCTGCGATCGATAAATTGGTGGAAATTGCCCAATCCGATGATTTTTTCCTGGCGTTTGGGGCCTTCGATGCCCTGATGCAAATGGACGATCCGGAAGTGACTCCGCGATTAATTCCCCTGTTGGTTCGCACCCTCAACTGGCGAGTGAGACGGGAAGCCGTCGATAAAATTGCCCTCCATGGCACTAGCGATCTGACCAGTTCTTTACTCAATCTTCTCCGGCAACAACACCGTAATCCCAATGTTCTCAATAGTGTGCTTCAGGTGTTGGTGTTGGGTGAAGTTGACCCCATTCCCGCGTTGGTGGGATGCTTACAAGACCCTAACGATCCGGATTTACGCACCTATGCGGCCGGTGCATTGGGCGATCGCGCCGATCCGAGAGCCATTGGCCCCCTGATGGAGGCTCTCAAGGACGATCATCCCAACGTTAAATACCATTCCATTGAAGCCTTGGGACGACTTAAAGCCAATGAAGCGGTAGAAGCACTCTTGGAGATTGCCACCCAAGAAGACTTTTTCTTGGCCTTTCCAGCTCTTTGTAGTCTCACCCAAATCGGCGAGCGAGCGATCGCCTATCGCCTGGTTCCCCTGCTAGATGACCCCCTACTGGCTCCCCAAGCAGCCGAAGCCTTGGGCGTTCTGGGTGATGTGGATGTGGTAGTTCCCCTGGTACGGCACTTATCTGAACCAGGAGCCAGTATATCGAGTTTAGCCACGGCGATCGCCTCTATTGCCCATCGCTATGACCAAACCCATCAAATCACCACCATCACCGACCTGATCCGACAAACCCTAGATGAAGATGGGGCTAGGGCCCTGATGGAAGAAACCCTCCACACTGCCCAGGAGAATTTACCCGCCTTGCTCCTCTGTTTAGGTGCGGTTCACCCTGACTATCGTCCCCTAGTGGCTCCAGCCTTCACGTCCCTACTCTCCAATGAAGCAGTACGCGAGACCTGCATTCAAATCCTGGTAGGTTATGGTTCCTTGGGCACTGAACTGCTCTTAGAGAGCCTACCCCAACTAGATTTAGAAGGACAAAAGGCGGCTGTGGTAGCCCTGGGTCGTATTGGTGACCCCCTGGCCACGACTAAACTGCGGCAATTGCTGGAAGAAACTGATGTAGAGCTGGTTCGATCCGCAACGGCTGCCCTCGCCCAAATTGGCGATCAAAGGGCGACGGAATCCTTGTTATCTCTACTGGGCCACGAAGATGGAGCGGTTCGTCTAGGGGCGATCGCCGCCCTCAACTCCTGTCGTCCTCCCTATTTGGCCGAGCAGATCCAAGTCCGTCTGAGGGATTCCAATCCCAGGGTACGTGAATGTGCAGTAAAAATTGCCGGGTATTTTGCCTTTCCAGACTCCATTGAGGTGCTAATCGATCTGCTCAAAGATCCGGAGGAAAAAGTGCGACGCTCGGCGATCGAACATTTGCCCTATCTTGACCATCCCCAAGTCATAGACTATTTAACCGATGCCTTAAGGCAGGAAACTCCAGTTTGTCGGGCAGCAGCAGCTCGTGCCCTGGGCGAGCTGGAGATCCCCAGCCAGTTGAATGGGGCCCGATGGGAGAAAACCCCCTTACCAGCCCTACAACAAGCAATGCTCGATGAGGAAGAATGGGTGCGCTATAGTGCCCTGCGATCCATTGGCCAGTTGATGGGGGGAAATCATGGCGGTGACTGGAGTGAGTTGACAAATCAGTTGATTCGTTTGGGCCAAAGTGACCCTTGTATTAGTGTACGGGCAGCAGCGACTGAATGCTTGGGGCGGGTTTCTCCTGCTAGTATTGGGCCGTTAACAGAGTTGGCTGAATCTGGGCCTGCGGATGTGGCGCGAGCAGCTCTGATTGCCTTGGGTCGCTTAGATACAGGTGAGGCGATCGCCCCCTTGCTCAATGCCCTCAATTCCCCCGATCCCGAACGCCGTTTAGATGCCATGCAAGCCTTCCAGGAGCGTGGAGGACAAGAAGCGGGTGTGGCTCTGCAATGGATGGCAGCCGCCGATCCAGAAGAGCGGGTGACTTTGGCAGCTATTGAAACCTTGGGCCGTTTGGGGGGGCAAGAGGCGATCGCCTCCTTGCTCGAACTGACTCTCGACCCGGCCAATCGCCATTTCTGTATTGAAGTCCTCAGTCGCCAGAAAACCCTCAAAGAAGATTATATTGACGCGATCGCCGCCGGCCTCCATCATGCCCATAGTCAAGTTCGTTGTAGTACCGTAGAAGTGCTAAAACGTCTTCAACATCCCTATGCTTCAGAATTTTTGATTGTTGCTCTGGGTGACTCCGACGAATCAGTACGCTTGGCAGCAGTTGAAGCCCTAAGCTATTTAGGCAATCAAAGCTGTCAACCTCAGTTATTAGTTTTAGCTCGTACCGATCCCTCTGTAGCGGTTCGTCGGGCAGCTCAAAAGGCCATTCACCAATAAAGGAGAACACTCGCTTGAGGTCATCCTATGGCTGAAAAAAATTGGCGTTGTGATTGGAAACCATGATCTTTTCAACCCGTGCTTTTGGAATGTCTGACAGTACCTTTGTGATTTTACGAAATTTAATTCACGAACGTACCGGTATTTATTACGATCAGTCCAAACAAGATTTGTTAGCTGACAAACTCTCTCCCAGACTCTTAGAGCAAGGAATTCATTCTTTTCTGGATTATTACTATCTATTAAAGTATGACACAAGTGCCAATCGGGAATGGCAAGAGTTGGTGAATGCAATCACTGTGCCGGAAACATTTTTTTGGCGGGAATTCGATCAAATTGAGGTACTAATCAAGCAAATCATTGATGAGTATTTAGATCGACAAAAACTCTCTGGATTATCTTATGGTTATAGCTATCCCCTGAAAATCTGGAGTGCGGCCTGCTCCACCGGTGAAGAACCCCTAACGATCGCCATGGCCTTAGAAGAAGCTGGATGGTTCGATCGGCTACCCATTGAAATCTATGCCACGGATATTTCCTCGCGGGCGATCGCGAAGGCTAAGAAAGGACTATACCGAGACCATTCTTTTCGGGTCTTGTCACCCGCTTTAAAAGAAAAATATTTTACTCAGGAAACCACAGGATGGCGTATTCAGCCCCATATTCATAATCGAATTCACTGGAAAACAGCTAATTTACTAAATCCCGACGATTTTATCTTATTCACCAATATCCCCTTTATTTTTTGCCGTAATGTGTTTATTTACTTTTCCCCTGACTCGATCAAAAAGACTACGATCATGTTTTTTGAAAAAATGCCCGCCAATGGCTATTTATTTCTAGGATCGTCCGAATCAATCCTCAAACTCAATACCGAATTTCAAGTGTGTGAAATTAATCAATCATTTGTCTATATGAAGCAAGAAGATCGACACCAACCTTAAGGTTCTTCCCTGTACCCAACCCCTATTAATATCGATCATGAGTATAACCCAACCTAACAATCCCAATTTAATCAAAGTGCTAGTCGTAGACGACTAAGCTTATGTGCGTAAAGTGATCAAAAAAATGCTATCCACCAGTCCATTTATTGAGGTAGTCGGGATTGCCCATGATGGGGAAGATGCTTTAGAACAAGTGGCTAAACATAATCCGGATGTGGTCACCTTAGATTTAATTATGCCCGGAATTGATGGGATTGAATTTATTCGACAGCAAATGCTGCGGAAAGTTCTTCCTATTGTGATTGTTAGCATTGCTGATGAAGGAGGTAAAAAAGTTTTAGATGCCTTAGATGCAGGCGCTGTAGATTTTATTCATAAACCTACGGCCTTAGCCACCGATAAAATATTTGAAATTCAAGACGATCTGATTCAGAAGGTTAAAAAAGCGGCAAAATTACCCTTAAATCCCTATCCTCCGGCTCTCAATTCTTTCACTCCTGATGTGAAACCTTCTGTATCTATCAGTCCCTCTACGACTCCCCGATTTGATATTGTTTTAATTGGCATTTCTACCGGTGGGCCTCAAGCACTGACCTATCTGATTCCCCAGTTTCCTGAAGATTTTCCGATCCCCATTGCTGTTGTCTTACATATGCCGAAAGGCTATACCAAACTCTATGCTGAACGGTTAAATCATTACTGTTCCCTGGAAGTTATTGAAGCCCATACTGACGATCTCGTGTGTCCGGGTCGAGTTCTGATTGCTACAGCCGGATATCATTTAGCTTTTGACCGTAACCGGGAGGGACAAGTGGTTGCCAAACAGCAATCTAAACCCTTTGATTTACCCCATCGTCCTTCTGTGGATGTTTTATTCCAATCTGGCGCTCAAGTTTATGGCGATCGCACCTTGGGTGTGGTGATGACGGGTATGGGATCGGATGGTAAACAAGGTGCAGCTCAGATTAAATCCCATGGGGGGATGATTATCACTGAGTCTGAGTCTAGTTGTGTGGTGTATGGAATGCCCCGTTCTGTTGTCGAAGCGGGGTTGAGCGATCGCAGCGTGTCCCTAAAATCTATGGCTGATGCCATTAATGAACTCCTCTTTAGCTGTCCTTAGCATGATAAAATTATTACCATTCATGAGGAGACTCTCTTGGAACCCATGAACATTCAATTAACAGGGGAAAACTATGCTATTAACCGATCATCAAAAATATGCCTTAATGGAGTTTATGACTCTGGCTCTCTCGGAAAAGAGTGCTTTTTTGCTGTCAGACTTGATGCATTTTCCTATTAGCTTAGATGTTTCTGATGTTTCCCTCAACTCCTTAGTCATTCTCTCCCAAAACTGGTCAGATAACTTTAGCGATCCCGTCGTCTGTGTACATCAAAAATTTGAAAATTCTTTGGCTGGAGATGCTTTATTTGTTCTCGATTATCCCTCAGCCATTAAGTTAGCTCACTTCGGCCACTCAAGCTTTCCATCCGTTACCCCCAATTTAACGGTTTCCGGTTGTGAAGTGTTAACGGAAATTGGCAATGTGATGCTCAACACTTATTTGGCGATGTTGAGCCATTTGCGAGGGGGACAGCTTAGTTTTTCTATTCCTTCTTTTGTGGTTCAAGAAGTTCCCCATTTGCTCAATAGTTTAATTGCCAGCCGTAACGAATTGAGATACGCTTTGGTTCTCAATGCTAAGTTTACGCTTTCTGAACAATCCATTGTGAGTTACCTGATTTTAGTGACGGGGGTAACCTCTCTAGTGTGCTTAATTAAGGGGATTGAAGCCTCTTATGAAATGATGCTTCCTGGTTGATTTAGGGAAAGGGCAATGGGCAAAAGGTAAAAGACCTAATTTAAAACAATTTTATCTATCATAAAAAGATTACTTTGTCAAGGGTTGAAAAGGGGGACTTCACCGATTGGGGAAAAATATATCAATAAATGTTAAGGGATGGCCAAAGTGCTTATAAAATTAGGTTAGATAGACGCAAAAATACCTATTCAATCAGGATTTTCCGCAAGCGGACAGCAAGGGGCAAAACTCATCCCATGGGTTGACTCGACTCTTCTGGGACTCCAGAAAGGTTAAAATTGCTGAAAACGTCTTATCCACGTTACCCTGACAGGTTGTGGTCGTAAAAGACGACCCATACCCCAGATCGTGGGGTAAATGATGTAGGGGTATCTTAACTATTTTATGGGGTGTTTCCTGTCCCCACTGTGGGCAAGGGAAGACCCTCCCCTAATCGGAATCATATTCATATCGGCAGCAAGCCGAAATACATACTAAAGGGAATAAGGATCATAGAGGAACCTCCAATATGTACACCCAGGTTAAATCCAACATTCGTCGTGTAACCGTACCAGAAACCGAGCCAGTTAATGGCATAGATGGGGAAACCCTAAAGGCGATCGCCGCAGAACTCTCAGAGCAAGAGACTCTAGATCGTTCACTTGACCTAGAGTCTGCACCCCCAGCCATAGATCGAGCGGCCGCTGATGGGCGAAAAGTGATCAAAATTGTGTACATCGTCATGGAGGCGCAATACCAAAGTGCCCTCACCCAAGCGGCTCAAACCATTAACCGCAGCGCGGCTAAACATCAAAATCAGGTCGGCATAGAACTGAGTGGGTACTTGATTGAAGAGCTACGCAACCCGGAAAACTATGCCGAGTTTGAGCGGGATATGGAAACGGCTAATATTTTCATTGGCTCCTTGATTTTCATTGAGGATCTGGCCGATCGCATTGTAGCCACAGTTGCCCCCCATCGCGATCGCCTGGATGCGGCGGTAATCTTCCCCTCCATGCCCCAAGTGATGCGCTTGAATAAGCTGGGTAGCTTTAGTATGGCGCAGTTGGGACAGTCGAAGAGCGCGATCGCCTCATTCATGAAAAAACGCAAGGAATCGAGCGGTTCCTCCTTCCAAGACGGAATGCTCAAACTCCTGCGTACCCTGCCCAAAGTCCTGAAATACATGCCCATTGAAAAGGCTCAGGACGCTCGCCACTTCATGCTCTCCTTCCAATATTGGCTCGGTGGCTCTCCCGAAAACCTGACCAACTTCCTGCTGATGTTGGCCGATAAATATATCCTCGAAGGCGATCAGAAATTAAGCTACGAAGAACCGGTGGTCTATCCAGACCTGGGTATCTGGCATCCCATGGCTCCGAAAATGTTTGAAGACCAACAGGAATATTGGGATTGGTATAACAGCCGGGATGATATTTCTGATGACCTCAAAGATCCCCTCGCTCCCTGTGTGGGTCTGGTGTTGCAGCGCTCTCACCTGGTTACCGGTGATGATGCCCATTATGTGGCTATTGTTCAAGAACTGGAATGCCGAGGAGCCAGGGTGATCGGTACATTTGCCGGGGGGCTGGACTTCTCTAAACCGGTGGATGCCTATTTCTGGAATCAACGCACCCAGAAACCCATTGTCGATACGGTGATTTCTTTAACTGGGTTTGCCCTAGTGGGTGGCCCCGCTCGTCAAGACCATCCGAAAGCGGTAGAGAGCCTGAAGCGCCTCAACCGGCCCTACATGGTGGCTCTTCCCCTGGTGTTCCAAACGACGGAGGAGTGGGAAGCCTCGGAATTGGGACTGCACCCGGTACAGGTGGCCCTGCAAATTGCCATTCCGGAATTGGATGGAGCCATTGAGCCGATCATCCTATCGGGACGGGATGGAGCCACTGGAAAGGCGATCGCCCTCCAAGACCGGATCGAGTCCGTTGCTGCTCGCGCCCTCAAATGGGCTAACCTGCGGCGCAAACCCAAGCTAGAGAAGAAAGTCGCCATCACAGTCTTTAGCTTCCCCCCCGATAAAGGGAATGTGGGAACGGCAGCTTATCTAGATGTATTTGGCAGCATCTACGAAGTGGTTCGCGCCCTGCGAGATAATGGCTACGATCTCGGAGAGTTACCAGAATCTCCCAAAGAGTTGATGGAAGCGGTGATCCACGATGCCAGCGCTCAGTATGCTTCCCCGGAACTGAATGTGGCCTATCGTATGTCTGTGCCGGAATATGAGAAACTGACCCCCTATTCCGAGCGCCTAGAGGAAAACTGGGGCCCCCCTCCCGGACACTTGAACAGCGACGGTCAAAACCTGTTGGTGTACGGGAAACACTTCGGTAACCTGTTTATTGGCGTACAGCCCACGTTTGGTTATGAAGGTGACCCCATGCGGCTGCTGTTCTCGCGATCGGCTTCTCCCCACCATGGCTTTGCCGCTTACTACACCTATCTAGAGCAAATCTGGGGCGCGGATGCGGTGCTGCACTTTGGAACCCATGGCTCCCTGGAATTTATGCCAGGGAAACAGATGGGAATGTCGGGCGAGTGTTACCCGGATAATCTGATTGGTTCGATTCCGAACTTGTACTACTACGCGGCCAATAACCCCTCGGAGGCGACGATCGCCAAACGGCGCGGTTATGCAGCCACCATTTCCTATCTGACTCCTCCAGCCGAAAATGCAGGGTTGTATAAAGGGTTAGCGGAACTGAGCGAGTTGATCGGCTCCTATCAGCAGCTTAAGGAGACCCCCAGGGGCGAACAAATTGTACTGACGATCATCGAGAAGTGTCGCCAGGTGAATCTCGATCAGGATATTGCTCTACCCGATGATGGCACTTCGACTCCGCTCAGTGACCGCTTATCGGCTGAAGAGCGGGATAATCTTGTCGGTCAGGTGTACAACAAACTGATGGAGATTGAGTCGCGGTTGTTACCTTGTGGGTTGCATGTAGTCGGGAAACCACCGACAGCGACCGAGGCGATCGCCACCTTGGTCAATATCTCCAACATCGATCGCCCCGAAGACGGCATCGAAAGCCTGCCCCGGATTATTGCCCGCAGTATCGACCGCGACATCGACCAAATCTATGAAAGCAGCGATTTAGGCGTACTTGAAGACGTAGAACTCTATAACAACATTGTTCAAGCCACCCGCGCCGCCGTCACTGCCCTCGTCGAAGAACAAACCAACGCCGAAGGCCGAGTTTCCCTCGTCTCCAAGTTGAACTTCTTCAACATGGGTAAAAAAGCCCCTTGGGTCGCCAAACTCCATGAATTGGGTTACACCAACGTCGATGAAGACAGCCTCAAGACCCTGATGGAATACCTAGAATTCTGTCTCGAACAGGTCTGCGCCGATAACGAACTGGGTGGTCTCTTGTCCGCTCTCGAAGGTCAATACATTCTGCCTGGGCCGGGTGGTGACCCCATCCGCAACCCCGACGTACTGCCCACCGGTAAAAATATTCACGCCCTCGATCCCCAGTCCATTCCCACCGAAGCAGCCATTAAGTCTGCTAAAAAGGTGGTCGATCAACTTCTGGAGCGCCATAAAGCCACCAACAACGGCCAACTTCCCGAAACCATTGCTACTGTTCTCTGGGGAACCGACAACATCAAAACCTTTGGCGAGTCCCTAGCTCAGATCCTCTGGTTTGTCGGTGTGAAACCCGTTCCCGATGCCCTCGGCCGGGTGAATAAACTGGAACTCATTCCCCTCGAAGAACTGGGACGGCCCCGGATTGATGTCGTCGTCAACTGTTCGGGAGTCTTCCGAGATCTGTTTGTCAATCAGATGGCGCTCATGGATAAAGCCGTGAAAATGGCTGCCGAAGCGGATGAACACCCAGAGATGAACTTCGTCCGCAAACATGCCATGCAGCAAGCGGACGAGTTAGGCATTAACCTGCGGCAAGCCGCCAGCCGGATTTACTCGAATGCCAGTGGTTCCTATGCTTCTAACGTCAACCTAGCGGTAGAAAACTCCTCCTGGGAAGAAGAGTCAGAACTGCAAGAGATGTACCTCAACCGCAAATCCTTCGCCTTTGATGCTGACAACCCCGGCATCATGAAGGAAAGCCGTCAGGTGTTCGAGTCTTCCCTCAAGAGTGCGGAAGTCACATTCCAGAACTTAGACTCTTCTGAAATTAGCTTGACCGATGTTTCCCACTATTTCGACAGTGACCCCACCAAGGTGGTGAGTTCCCTGCGGAAAGATGGCAAACAACCGGCTGCCTATATTGCCGATACCACCACCGCTAAAGGTCAGGTGCGCTCCTTGTCCGAAACCGTGCGCCTGGATGCGCGGACAAAAATGCTCAATCCCAAATGGTACGAGGGAATGCTCTCCCACGGCTATGAAGGAGTGCGCGAGTTGTCCAAGCGTCTGGTGAATACTTCCGGATGGAGCGCTACTGCGGGAGCCGTGGATAACTGGGTATATGAAGAAACCAACGACACTTTCATCAAGGATGAAGCCATGTGTCAACGGTTGCTCAACCTCAATCCCCATTCCTTCCGCAAGATGGTTAGCACCCTCCTAGAGGTGAATGGTCGCGGATACTGGGAAACCAGCGAAGAAAACCTCGACCGTCTGCGCCAGTTGTATCAGGAAGCAGAAGACCGCATTGAGGGAATTGATGATTAATTCGATCCCCCCTAACCCCCCTTAAAAAGGGGGGAAATCAAGAAAGCCCCCCTTGAAAAGGGGAATTTTCCGCAAGCGGACATGAAAGGGGGATCGAGCCAATCATCCTAGGGTGGGCAGGAGGACAGTTGTAGAATTTGAATGATATCGCTTATGCTCCTGCCCACCTTACCCTCTAGTTCGGCGATCGCTGTTGCTATTGAACAATTTAATGATTAAGATGATTTGTCCCGATAGGCTTGCCTACCCTACAACTTATCCTCTATTTTTTAGCAAGGTCTGAATGATGCTTTGGGATATACGGAAATTCGTCTGTTGCAATAGAGCGATCGCCTCTGAAAGCTCGACTAAACCTTGATGTGCAGCCTCATCCAAGATTCCCAGAGTGCCGATAACAGGAATTGAGCGATCGCTCGCTATGCGTCTCCCCAAGCGTTCATCGATAATCAGTAGGTCTGCTGGTAAGGCTTGGGCTATACTAATCGCAGCTTGTTCACCGCGATCGAGAGAATTAAGGGTTTCATCAAGTCTGCAAACGACTTCAATAGTAAGCCAGGAAGGAGGATTGGCACTCCATTGACGTACAACTTCTGGTGCGGAAGAATCCTGCATTTCATCCTGAACCACATCAGGAATGATAATTTGCTCAAATAAGCTAGGGAGGAGGTCAATCTGGCCAATCAGCAGTAAATAGTGGATCGGCGAAGTATCAGAAACGACGATCATAACGGAGCTGGCGAAGAGTTTCCCGATCCTGCTGCAAATCTGCCTCGTCATAATGCAAATCAGCCTTATGCTCCTTCAAAAAAGCATCAACATCCCAACGAGAAGGTAAACCTAAAATCCGACCGACTTCTGCACTGGTAATTTTTTCGGACTGATAAGCTTGTACAACTAAAGCTTCCAAAATCTCGCGAGCCAAATGGTTTGGGTTGAAATGGTCAATGAGTTCATCAGGAAGGTCAAGCGTAATTTGCACCATTTCAGATCCTTAGAATCTAGGGGTTATTGTATTAGCTATAGTAGGGGGGGCAAGCTACAGCTAGAGAATTGATGATT
Source organism: Roseofilum capinflatum BLCC-M114 (assembly GCF_030068505.1). Classification (NCBI taxonomy): domain Bacteria; kingdom Bacillati; phylum Cyanobacteriota; class Cyanophyceae; order Desertifilales; family Desertifilaceae; genus Roseofilum; species Roseofilum capinflatum. The sequence continues at coordinate 49,800 of NZ_JAQOSO010000117.1, read as the reverse complement.
TGCCCGGCCTGCCCACCCTATAACTCAGCAGTGTATTAAATCACAGCTTATTTAGGCACTTGCAGAAGATTCATTCTTCAGTAGCGTAAAGAATAGCCCTGAAGGAGAATAAACTGGAGAGCCGTAAGTATCATAGATAGCCAGGGCTTTTTGCAACTGGTTTTCTGATGTACGACTGATCAACTTCACTAAATCAGGAGTAAGCTGGATTCCACGCTGTTCTACTGCATGACGCTTTTGAGAGAAACTCTCTTGTTCTACCACATGACCCTTTTGAGAGAACCTCTCTTTTGGAGTAACAATCGACTGTACCAGTGACTCCACAAATTCCGCTTTAAGGGGTTCATGGGTAACTTGTGCGATAGTTTCCAGAAGGTTGACCAAAAGTTCAATATTGGGGGTTTGATCTGGCTGACCAGATCCGTTATAATTGAGCATAATGAATTAATTCGGCGATCTGCCGAAGATCAAAGTTTTCAGAAGAAGCAGGCTGTTGGCGCAGTCTGCTTCTTTTTTCTATCTTAAGGGGATGCACGGCTTTTTGGCAAGTCCGCATTGTATGCACCAAAAGTTACAACTAGAAAAAAGATAATACATTACACTTAATGTATGCATATCATGCAGTGAGTATGAATAGTAAACTTTTGGTGCATACAATGCATTCCTAATCATGAACACCACAACTAAATCATCAAATTCAATCATATTTGTCCATGCGGACTTGGATTTATACGGATTAAAACCTTATGAATTCCGTATTTACGCTCATATTGCTCGGCGAGGCACATGCTATTCCACTGTGAAGAAGATTGCTGAAATTTGTAAAATGAGCGTCCGAAAGACACAATACGCCCTCAGATATCTAGAAAAGCAAGGAATGATTGAAAAATCAACTGAAAACCAAAAAGGTAAAACTTATACTTATACGCTTGCCCCAAGAGAGCAGTGGAAACCACCTGAACCGAGTAGTGAGGAGATTGAAAAAGAACGGCAAAAGGTAGATCAAAGCCTGAAGCGCATCAAAGAAAAAGAACTCGAATCTAATGATTCTGGCTCAGAGAGTGTATAGGGAATAAGGTGGGCAGGATATTTGTCGTAGAATTTGAATCATATGGCTTATGCTCCTGCCCACCCTACGACTAGCTTCCACTAGCTTCCACTCAAAATCTTCGACCAAATAAGTTAGTCAGTTTTTTCGGGGCGATTTTATGCAAAATTGCGGATATTGTAATGATTCTTTACAATTGGCGGCGATCGCCCCGTAACTCAGAAACCGGGTTTCTAACCCAATACCTCCGTCAGAGGGCTAGGGTGGGCTTTTTTACAGCCAGAGAATTGATGATTTGCCCCGATCGCGAAGCGAAACAGAGTTTTATCAGCTTGCCCACCCTACAACACCATGATCGCACTGAATAATCATCTTTCTCTAATCGCCGGAATTTTAAGATGAACCAAGGCTTTTTGTAAAACACTCGGTTTGACACTCAGCCAGACTTGATTCCGGTCATCTTCAGTATAACCTATGACTACAGCACCAATAGGAGAACCAATATCAGGATACATTTCTGGAGTCATTTCTCCAGTATCTACAAAATCGGTAATCTGAACCAGACCTCGCACCATCTCATCATCGAGAGTCACAAAAATCCCAAATGGAGAATGATGCTCTACTTTACCATGAATCAGTTCTCCTAATGGATACTTTGACTTAACTTGATTCCAAAAGTTAGTCATTACATTACCTCATTTTTAGAACTCTAGGATATTGGTTTAAAATCGGAAATAAATGGTGGGGAATTGGTAATTCTAGTTGTTCTCCACCTTGATAAGGCCGTTCTAAGGGTTGAAAATATTGACGATAGGTTTCTAGATCCATTGTAACTTCCAGAATACCATCTTGGTAATACTGATGATATTCCTCTGCTAAACTCCGGCTATTGGGCGCGGCAAAGTAGCATTTACCATCAGCATAGGGTGGAGAGTAAGGAAAATCAGCAGGCTGAAAGCCTTTTTCTACAAAATATTGTCCTTTTCCTTTTTGAGTTGCTTTATAAATAGTAATCATATCAAGCTTATACTCCTGCCCACCCTACCTATAAGTTAGTCAGTTTTTTCGGGGCGATTTTATGCAAAATTGCGGATATTGTAATGATTCTTTACAATTTGCGGCGATTGCCCCTACTGGATCTCAGGTCGTCGGGTGGGCTTTTTTACAGCCAGAGAATTGATGATTTGCCCTGCCCTACAACTTATCCTCTATTTTCTAGCAATTTCTGAATCATGCGTTGGGATATACGGAAGTTTGTGTGTTGCAGAGCGATCGCCTCTGGCGAGGCTTCGCCCATCGTAGAAGGTAATCAATTTTCTCTCTCGCCACTCATGTCCACCTCTTCTGTCACTCTCCGACAATGAAGATAGAATAAAATAGAGTATCAATAGCTAAAAGCGAGATAGAGCAATGGATGTAGAGTTACAGATCTTAAAACATTTGCCGCGATCGCCAGAAACCACGGTTTCAGTTGTCGATCAATATTGTGACTCTTATCAAGAGATGTTTAGTGATGTGAGAAGTTATGAATATTTTAAATACTTACATTTAGGAATTATTTCTCCTATCCCCAGAAAGTCCTTTCCGGAAATAGCTAAAGTGGTTGGCATCAACTCTCCTCAATCCTTACACCATTTTATAGCCAATTCCCCCTGGTCTGTCAAGGAATTAAGAACTCGGAGATTAAGAAAAACCCTAGAAGCCTTAAGGGGAGAAGAAATCATCGTGATTATTGATGAGACTGGAGATCAAAAAAAGGAAAAAAAGATGATCATGAGTTCTTATTTATTACGAGGATTTAATAAATTGATTAACGGTGTTAATAAATTTCAATCCTTTTATCCTTCCGGATAATTGGCAGATTTGCTATTCATTGAACTCGGAGAGTGACAGAAGAGAGGGATCTCCTGTAAGATAAGAAAGGTTTGCTTCTTCGTAAATGGGAAAAGACAAGCGGGCAAGATGCCCGCACTCCTGAAATCCCTTGATATTACTGGAGTGGGAGCGTCTCGCTCCCTAGACTTTTAATTATGGTGTTTCCGCTTCGCGGACATGAATAACCGGACTTGATATTACAAATTGACTGATCTGAATAAGACGATACTCCGTTACATCGTAAAGCGCTGTAAATGGCGACTTTTAAGAGAACCCATTACCCATTACCCAAACTATAAATCCGACATTTGTACCGAAGCTTGTTGATGTTTCCGGGAAATGGTAGTTTGGAGTTTATCCAGCAATTCCTCCGTCAATTTTTGAAAGGCTTTTGATCCACGGCTATGGGGATGGGCGATAACAACAGGTAAATAACTATCCACAGATTTAGACACATTCACATCAGAAGGAATACGAGTTCTAAACAATTTTGCCTCGCTGTAATCCGTGCGTACCCGGTTCATCACTTGACGATAATAACGTCCAATAAACCCACCTGCCATGGTGAAGATAATGCCCAGCATTTCAATATCTAAAGGGTTTTCATCTTGATGCACTTCTCGCAGTTTGACTAAACGACGCTCTAAAAGCTGAATTCCGATGAGAGAAAGGGGTTCAGGACGAGCAGGGAGTAAGTAAAAATGGCTGGCAGTCAGGGCACTGCGAGTTAAGAGATTATAGCCAGGGGCACAATCTAAAATGATGTAGTCATATTCGTTGATGATCGGTTGTAAGATGCCATCAATTAAGATTCTCTCAAAGCGATTCCATACGGTTTCAAAGGAAACTTGTTCTCGATAAACTGCTTTTTCATAGATCATTTCTGAAACTGAAAATTCATCATACATATCAATATCCCCAGGCAGTAAATGAAGTTTGGGAACATTACAAGCGTAGGGAATGATAATATCTTGGATGGGAAAAGCAGCTTTTGCGGCTGGATTGATCGCTTTTTTAACCAGTTGTCTTAAGGTGCGTTGATCTCGCCTTAGTTTGGCAAAATCGGCGGGCGACATCATACTGAGGGTGGCGCTAATTTGAGTATCTAAATCGACAATCAAAACTCGCTTGTCGTGGTATTTGGCAAGACACGCCGCTAGATTAACCGTGAGGGTCGTTTTGCCAACCCCTCCTTTCATATTGACAGTTGAAATGATATGTCCCATAGGTAAGATCCAGTCAGTTTGGTGAAAAAATGTCCAGGAAATGTCCAGAAAATGTACAGTTATAAGCGTCTCTGATGCCAAAACTCGCGCAGAGTTGCTCTCATCTAGCAGTTGTGCCTTTCAAATCATAATGCCTATCTCAAGTCATAGTAAGGGGCAGGTTAAGGGAAAATGGACTCTTGCCTCTCCCCCCTCTTGCCTTTTGCCTTTTGCCTTTTGCCTCTCCCTCACGTACAACCTTAACTTGTGACCAATGCCCATTACCCATTAATGGCTTTTTCTGGTATTGTTAGAGGTTGCTGCTCGGAGATTGAGGCAAAGCGGGAATGGATTGGATGCGATCGCTCATTTGGATGGACTATCGGTTAGCTGTGTTGGTGGCAGTAGGTATTCCCTTGGTGCTGTTGATTTGGTCACTGGTTAAACAGTCTACTCCCCTGATCCGCTTAATGATTATTTATTGGCGGGTGGCAAGTCTGCTGATGATCTCCCTCTATTTGATGATTGGCGGAGCGCCCATTGGCTTTGTCAGCTCCCTATCTGCCCGGATTTTGATTCCCATCTCCCTCTGGTTTTGGATCGACTTGAATGAGGAAATCGAGGACATGCCCTCCTCTCGCGCCCTGAAACTGGCATTTACGGCTTGGCGCTGGGCAGTGACGGTGTTTATGGGAGTTGGGGCGATCGCCCAATTGCCCTCTCTACAATGTGCTTTTCTGCCCACGAAAGACTTAATCCAAAATGACTTTTGCCGACTGTGGTTAGAAGCGCCTTGGGCTTATAAACAATTATTCCACAATGCCACCAGCGAACGCTTCTTAGGCTTTATTGGTATCCTGGGATTAGTGATCTATGTAGCTTACCTCAGCTATTTTGTCCTCATTCGCCTCGGCAAACAGGGGCGAACCGCCGTTAACCAATAATGAACTGATTACTCACTACTCATCTACCCATCCTATGCTCTCTCGACGTTTAGAACAATACACCCTCAAACGTCCCCAAGAAGTCCTGCTCATCAGCGCCGAAATTGAGGGCGAAGCAGATGAAATCCTCGTGTTTAAGGGGTTTTCCAGTTCTTTGATGCGATCGACTGCCTTTAACCCCGATATTCCCGTCTTACCAGAAACCGCTAAGATTACGGGGTGCGATCGCCTAAAAAGCCCCTACAATCCCGACAATCCGCAATATATTCAGCAAGGACTCAGCTTAGACACCCTAGAAGCCCTATTCGCAGAAGTCGGCGTTTAATATCAAGTCCGATTCATGGGAAAAGATAAGCGGGCAAGATGCCCGCACTCCTAGAATTCTTGGATAGGACTGGAGTGGGATCATCTTGCTCCCTGGATGGTTAATGAGGGTATTTAACCGGACTTGATCTCAGAACCAACAGAGTTACAAATCGTCAGTGACTGCACCCCGGCTACTGGAAGAGACTAATTGAGCATACTTGGCTAACACGCCCCGGTTATAGCGAGGTTCTTTGGGTTGCCATTGGGCGCGACGTTGGGCCAACTCTTCGTCAGAAACATGAAGTTCTAAACGCCGTGCTGGTGCGTCAATAGTAATGGTATCCCCTTCTTGGACTAAAGCGATCGCCCCACCAACGGCTGCTTCGGGAGCCACATGGCCCACCACCATGCCATAGGTTCCGCCAGAAAAGCGACCATCCGTAATTAAGCCCACCGAATCGCCCAATCCTGCACCGATAATGGCGGAGGTAGGAGCTAACATTTCCCGCATTCCGGGGCCGCCTTTGGGGCCTTCATAGCGGACAACCACCACATCGGAAGGCTGAATTTTACCGGCGAGAATGGCTGCTAAACATTCTTCCTCCGATTCAAACACCCGTGCCGGCCCCGTGATTTTCGGGTTTTTTACGCCGGAAATCTTGGCCACGCCGCCCTCAGTGGCTAAATTGCCCCGCAAAACGACTAAATGACCGGTGGTGTACATGGGGTTATTCCAGGGACGAATCACATCCTGGTCTTCCCTGGGGGTTGGGGGCACATCGGCAAGAATTTCGGCGATGGTTTGACCGCTTATGGTGAGGCAATCCCCATGGAGTACGCCATTTTCGAGTAAAATCTTCATCACCTGGGGAATACCGCCCGCTTGATGGAGATTGACGGTGACGTAGCGACCGGAGGGTTTGAGGTCGCAGAGAACGGGGACTTTAGCGCGAATGGTTTCAAAGTCATCTAGGGTTAAGTCTACCCCGGCGGCATGGGCGATCGCCAGTAAATGCAAAACGGCATTGGTCGATCCTCCCACAGCCATGACCACGGCGATCGCATTTTCAAACGCCTTCCGCGTTAAAATCTGGCGAGGTAAAATTTGCTTACGAATCGCATCGACCAACACCTTCCCTGACTCAGCCGTACTATCGGCTTTTTCCTCATCTTCCGCCGCCATTGTCGAAGAATAGGGTAAACTCATGCCCATAGCTTCAAAGGCCGAAGACATGGTATTAGCCGTAAACATACCGCCACAAGATCCCGGTCCGGGACAAGCATTATCCTCAACCGCCTTTAATTCCGCTTCATCAATCTTACCAGCGCTATGTTGGCCCACCGCTTCAAAAGCGCTAACCACCGTTAAATCGCAGTCTTTGTAGCGTCCGGGTTTAATGGTTCCCCCATAAACAAAGACTGCCGGAATATTCATGCGGGCGATCGCAATCATCGCCCCTGGCATATTCTTATCACAACCGCCGATCGCCAGAACCCCATCCATGCTCTGACCATTACAAGCCGTTTCGATCGCATCCGCAATCACCTCCCTAGAGACCAAGGAATACTTCATTCCCTCCGTCCCCATAGAGATGCCATCACTGACCGTAATCGTACCAAACACTTGGGGCATAGCTCCCGCTTCCTTCAGGGCACTTTCCCCCCGCAGGGCCAAATCATTCAGACCCACATTACAGGGGGTAATCGTGCTATAGCCATTCGCAATACCGACAATGGGTTTAGTGAAATCCTCATCACCAAAACCCACCGCTCGTAGCATCGCCCGATTCGGCGCTCTCTGCACGCCCTGGGTGACCACTTGACTTCTAAAATTATCAGCCATCCTGATATCCTTTCGTGACAACGAAATAAGATTTATACTCTTCCCTCCTATTCTCTCAAAAGGAATGACCCTTTGAATACCTTTGAGTCAGACCTATTATTTGGTTAGAGCCAGTATGATACTCTAAAATTTCTCATAGGCTTCTTCACTTCTCTCCCAATACCTAAGCAACTCAAGCCTAACCCTAACCCATGGATCTAGATCAACTCAAGCAACAATACGCAGAAGGACAACGAGATTTTCGCCAAGTGGATCTGAGCCGCCAACTTTTAATTGGCATCGATCTTAACCAAGCTAATCTACGAGAATCGAAATTGATGCAGGTCAATTTGAGCAAAGCCAAACTCAAGGGCGTAAATCTTCGAGAAGCGGACTTACGAGGCGCAAATTTGAGTGGGATTGATTTACAAGAGGCTAATTTAATTAGTGCTAATCTTCAAGGGGCTAATTTAATGGGAGCCAATTTGAGCGGGGCGGGAATGCGAGGGGCTGATTTACAGGATGCGGATTTAACGGGAGCCAATTTAACCCAAGCTAATCTCAGTGAATCGATTTTAACGGAAATTCGCCTTTATGATGCCAATTTAAGTAAGGCAACCTTGACGCGATCGAAGTTGGATGAAGCGATTTTAACTAAGGCCAATTTAGAAGGGGCAAATCTGACTTATACTTTGCTCACTAAAGCCCATTTAGAAGAAGTCAATCTCACCAATGCTATGCTCAGTGGGGCAAATTTAGAAGAAGCCAATCTCACTAAGGCCGATTTGAGCTTTGCCAATGTCAGTGGAGCCAATTTAAGGGCAGCTATTTTATATCAAGCCAATTTACGCCAAACTAATTTGAGTTGGGCAACCTTGCGCCAAGCGGATATGCGAGTCTCGAACTTGTTTCGGACGAACTTAAATTGGGCAAATTTAGGAGAAGCAACCTTGGCTCAAGCGATGATGATTGATGCCAAACTCAATCAGGCCAATTTGCGAAATACAGATATGACCAGTACAATTATGCCCGATGGTTCTACACACGAGTAATCCATAGACTGGCGATCGCAATTAATTCCAGTTGCCGATTAAAGTATAGGCTGACCAATAATAAGGATGGGTAAAGGTTTGATTTTTGGAAAATTGATCCGGAATCTCAATGGAAAGATCGGAGGATAAATCCAGGCGGTTGTCATGGATCTGAATCGAACCATTAATCATGTTTAATTGTGCTTGTTTTAGGGCAGATATTTTAGTATTATTGTTTTGCAGTTGATGATAAAATTCTGCCATGAGTGCCAGAGAGCCTTCATCAGATGTATACCATAAACTGCCTAGGGAGGTTTTGACACCTGCTTGCAAGGCTAGTCCCGAAAAGCCTAATTCTGCTTCTTCGCTTCCTAGAGCAGTACGACAAGCGCTGAGGGTTAATAGTTCAACCCTAGGATTTTGATTCCATTGGGAATTTTGAGATAATTCTCGCAGTTGATCTAAGCCAACATTGCGATCCCAGAGTTGGATGAAAGAGTTACTCACATCTCCAGTTCTAAACTCAGCATGGGTGGCAATATGCATCATTCGAGTTTCTGAAATTTGGCTATATTGCTGTAGGTTTTCGACGGTTGCGTTTTGATCGAGAAAGGTTTGACTTTTCCAAACATTTTGTAGCCAAGATATTTCGATGGGAACCGCAGGCAATGGAGGCAGTTCTTGGTTTTGCCCACCATCGGAGACTCCAAATCCTAAAAGGGTTGCGGATTCAACTGAACGATAGGTCGGATCGATCAGGCTAAAACTGGGAATGAGTCCGATTTGGTAGTCTTGGATCAGAAAATGATCGTTATGGTAGAGAGCAGCAATGGGAAGGGAGCGAAGTTGTTTGTCTAAGCACAAGATTAATGTATCGGTTTTCTGAGTGGATAGGGATTCTTGTAGGGGTTGAATGAGCCATTGGTAGAGTTGACTCGCATAGGGTTGATAGCTGATGGTTCTGACTTTTCTGGGATTACTGACTTCTTCACGGAATTGATTGATGGTTTCTTCTAGAGAGGAACGGTTTGTTTCTTGAACTTTGATTTGGGCAAACGGAGAAGAGTCTGAATTTTGTTTATTTAAGAATGCGGTGGAAGAACAGGCATTGTTTTTTGGGAAAATGGTCAGCATGTCTAGTTCGTTTTGCAGGGCAATGATATAAACAATGACCGATCGCTGTTGGGTTTTTTGGGCTAAGTCATCTAGGGTTTGGGCAATTTCGCAGGCGGTTGCGGTTCGGCCATAGAGTTTGAGATCGAAATATTTGGCATATTCTACGGCTTGGAATTCTTCAAAGAGTTGAACGGCTTGTTCAAAGTCGGATTGCAGAAATTGACTTTCAAAGGCTTCTCGGTCAATTTCTAGTTCACTCAATGAGCTGTTATCGTTGCTCTCAGAATTGCTCTCTGATTCTGAAGGAGGGCTAGAAAATATTTCTTGAATATTGGGGCCTGTTACGTCAGATTGGTTGCCGCTTTGGGAGTGGGCCATTTGTAGGGAAGAGTGGATGAAGACGAGGATGAGGATACAGGTAAACCAGGCGAAAAAACGACGAATTTTCATGATGGATGGGAGTGGTTTTGAAGGGTTTAAAAGGAGAAGACATAGCCAATGCCGAGGATGAAGCGGCTGCCATCTCCGGCGCTACCGGTAAGATCTGTGACGGCTGGGGTAATGACGAGGGGAAGTTTGGAGAAGGGGGCGACGGATGCACCGAGGGTGAGGTCTTGGCCTGTCCATTCGACGATCGCATTAACCGAAGGTACAACTCGCACAGCTACCCCCCCAAATCCCTCGATCGCGTCTTGTTGTCCCATAATATTCTCTTCTGAGCGAAATTGTCCCCCACCGACTCCAGCCGAGACATAAACACGACTGAAGGGATCGGAGACATTTTCACGCAGATCGAAGCGTTTACTAACGACACCATAGACGCTCGATCCGCCGTCTGTATCGCCCCATTGAAGGCCATTATGAACTCCGACGGCGATCGCCCAATTTTGGGGCAGTTGGCGATGGATTTTTACGCTTACCGATCCATCTTGCCCGGTTTCTCCCACCAAATCCACAATGCTAATCCCCACATCAACCCCAACTCCAGTTTTCGGATTTCCCAGTCCAATGCCAATGCCTAATCCAGCATCTGCCTCATCGGTATAGCGGGTACGAGATTGAACGCCTAACGCAACTCCCACTTTTCCCCACTGTTGACCATAGGCTGAGGGAATCATAATCGTGGAAGTTGGAGAAGCAGCAACTGGAGTTTGAGTGGGAGCAGCAAGGGGAAGAGCTGAGGGTTGGAAGGGTTCCGGGTTGCCTGGAGTGCTATCGGGAGCGAGGGAACCAGAGGAAACCGCTCTTTCGGTTGCTTGACTGATGGGGAGGGGAGCGGCGATCGCCTGTAGATAAGCTTGGGAACTTTCTTTTCTGGGTAGAGCTTTTTCCCTGGCTACAGGTTGCTCGACTGTCTTTGCCATGTTTAAAGGCCCAGCCGAAAGGGTATGGTTGTCTACAGGGGGCAGATATACAGGATCGTCAATCTGGGGGCGATCGCTCATCGGTGGGGGTAGCGATCCAGCCAACCATTGTTCATAATTGGCAATCAGTTCTGACTCAGAAGGCAGTTGAATTGACCAGCGATCGCTCGGTTTAGGGGGGTGTTCAACGGAGGCAGATTCAGGGAGGACAGGACGGGAGTTTTCTACAGGTTCAGGGGAGGAGCGATCGTCCTCAGAATTAACCCTGACAGAGGCAGGAGAAGGGGAAGAAACATAATTTTGAGAATTTTGGTAGAATGCCAAGCTTTCCTTGATTAGGATGCCACTCAGAATACTCAACACCAAACCTCTCAGCAGAGGCCAGTTAAATATTGTATCTGCCATAGACTTGCTGCACTTACTCAGTGGGCGATCGCAGGATACCCATACTGTAGCACTGGAGCCGGGAGTCGGGAGTCCGGGGATAGGGGGGATGGGGAGGATGGGGAGGATTGCCTCTTGCCTATTCCCTATTCCCCATTCCCCATTCCCTATTCCCCATTCCCCATTCCCCATTCCCCAACTAAATAACTTCTAATTCATCTTCTCTCAAATGGACTTTAAACCGTTTACTAATCTCTGGAAATTGAACAACCACGGGAAAATTAGCGCTGATGGTGACTTCTTCACCTTTCCAATTGTATGTGGAGGCTAAATCAACCACCTCGCCCTCATGATTCTGGAGATCGAATGCTTCATTCCGATGCTTAGGATGGTGATAAATAACTAAAGAAGTTTTGACTCGAACGCGATCGCCAATTTTCACACTCATACACTTTTGCTCCACAATAATACTAGCTTAACTTCCGTTTCAGTTAACTTTTATGTTGATTGAGTACAATGTTCGATTCTCTCATAAAAAGGGAAAATTATTCCTCCTGTCTCGGTTGCGAGGGATTCAACCCAGGAATCTCCATTAACCCGGAATACCAGAGTCCGAACCCAGCTCCGAGGAGTACGAGTAAGAGCAGTCCCCAAACAATTGCCCCAACGCCTTTGGATGGCTTTTTCTCCGGTTGAGAGGGGGCAGGTTCTGGCTGAGTTTCCGGTTCTGGGGCAACCTGCTGAAAAACAAACTCTGGAGATTCGGGTAACGATAACTGGGCATTAATGGTTCCTGTGGATAAGGATTTTTGCCCAGTTCCTGGCTGGGGAGTTGATCCTTCTTTATCCGCTTGTGGAGACACTTGACAATACATCAAGACCACAGAAACATTATCGGGATTTTGGTCAGATGCGCCTAACTCTAACCAGCGATTAACGGCCTCTTCTAAAGTAATCTGACCCGTAAAAATAGAATTCATCTCTTGTTGCCAATACTGTTCTATAGTGTGGCGATCGCTTAATCCATCGGAACATAAGAGTAATATCCCATCTTCTTCGATAATCAACCGTTGCACATGGGGCACTAATTCCTGGTTGTCCGCATGTTGAGTTCCCAAAGCCTGAATCAGTTGCGTGGCATTGTCCTGAGCGGCTGCTTGACGGTGCAAGCACTCCCCTTTAGCCACTTGCCAATGGGCAAAATCATCATCCTGAGTTAATAATTGACAATAATCGGGGGTAATCCAATAGGCACGACTATCGCCCACATGGGCTAAATAGAGTTCGTGGGCATTGGGAAAATCTAAACCAAAAGCGGTTTTCACCTGTTGGGCAATTTGTAGAGCCATAATTGCAGTCGTACCCATTCTTTGGCGATCAGAGCGCCCCTTGGCCTCATTTTGAGTGGCGATCAAATTATTGACAATGCGAATCACGGAGGTGATATGGTCGATCCAGATGGCTGGCTCGACGACTTCCGTTTGCTCTGCCAATTCTAAGAGCAGTCCTTGTACCTGTAATTTGAGACTGCGAACGGCCAACTCGCTGGCAACTTCGCCCCCTTCATGGCCATCGAGTCCATCACAGACGATCGCCAGTTGGGGAATGCGATCGAATTCTGGGGTAAGATTGCCCTTCTGGGAAAGGGTGATCGGATAACAGCTATCTTCATTGTGCGATCGCACCGTGCCCGCGTCTGTCCCCCCAGCCGTGGTAATCTTTAAGGGCAATTCTGCCGCCAATTCTAATAAGATCTGATTCAGGGAGGCGGTCAGGGTCTGCCAACGTTTACCCTCCTCCATTGCTGCACAAAGGCTATTAAGCGGCTCGCGGATATCATCAGAGCAGGTGTTAATCCAGGTTTGCCAACACCGGGAAAGGGCGGCTAAACCCGGTGGCGAAGGGGTAAACATTAATTCTCGTAATTGAATGCGCCAGCCTTGTATCCGGATATTCTCTGGTGTTAACACACTTAAGCCTGCGCTAAAAGAGTTTAAGGGGTTCCAAATTTGGCTCAGTTGCCATAACCAATAGACTTGGCGCACTGGGGGAGTATGGGGCCACACTTCGGTGATGGAGGGGTAGAGGGTTCCTTCTGGGGTGATGGGGAGGCGATCGAGCAGTAGGATTGGGGAATGACCAGAGATTTCCACGGCTCCGTAGAGTTGGGGCAAGTGGAGATGATAGGGAGAGAGGTGTAAATAGGCTAATACCTTTGGATCGGAGCGATCGGGGATTAGGGGCATCTTGTCCGGTTGTGTATCCTGCCAAATTTGGGGGCTAACCACCTGATATCGGTTAGCAACCCTTTCCCCCACCGGAACCGATGATCCATTTACTGCCCAGAGATAACACTCAGATGTGTTCATAGAAGCCCTCCAACCCTAAAGATTAGGTTAATTCTTCTGTGCGATCGCTCTTTGCATAGATTAGGCTATTTTTAGGGATTCATCGATCCTCATTTTCTAACTCAACCCTGTGTTCATAAATCGGCATGGCTCTCAATCCTGTATTCATTTGGCTGATTGCTGGCTTTATCCTCTGCGTGATGGAACTGATCACTCCCACAGCTTTTATTGAATTACTGATGGGAGTGGGAGCATTTGCGGTGGCTGGGGTTTCCTTATTGCTTCCTCAACTAGGCTTAGGGATACAGATTGGCCTGTGGATGGTGTTTTCTTTGGGATTGGTCTTGGGAACTCGCAAACTCTTACCCAAACGGACTCCCTATAGTATTGCCGATTCCCAGGAAGCGCAAACCTTAACCGAAATTTTACCCGGTCAACCGGGAAGAGTGTTATATGAAGGAAATTCTTGGCGGGCTATGTGCGATGACCCCCAAGAGGCGATCGCGGCTCAGGAAATGGTTTATGTTCTCCGTCGAGAAGGGAATACCTTAATTGTAATTCCCCAAAAAATGCTCAATTCTTAAATAACTTGAATTAAATGATATGGAGGTTTTCCCATGGGTGAACTATTTGGTCTACTCGTTGCTCTTTTTGTCGGGGGCAGCGCTTTATCTTGTATTAAAGTTGTTAAGCAAAGCGAACAGATGCTGGTCGAAAGTTTGGGTAAATATAATGGTAAAAAACTCGAACCCGGCTTAAATTTTTTAGTCCCTGTAGTCGATCGCATTTCTTTCAAAGAAACGACTCGTGAAAAAGTTCTTGATGTCCCGGCGCAACAATGTATTACCCGTGATAATGTCTCGATTAGTGTGGATGCCGTGGTCTATTGGCGGATCATGGATTTAGAAAAAGCCTATTATAAGGTCGAAAATTTGCACGCGGCGATGACCAATTTAGTCCTCACTCAGATCCGCGCCGAAATGGGCAAATTAGAGTTAGACCAAACCTTTACCGCTCGTTCAGAAGTGAATGAAGTCCTGTTGCGAGAATTGGATATTGCTACCGATCCTTGGGGCATTAAAGTCACGCGGGTAGAATTGCGGGATATTGTTCCTTCTAAAGCAGTGCAAGATTCCATGGAACTGCAAATGTCTGCCGAACGGAAAAAACGGGCAGCCATTTTAACCTCGGAAGGGGAAAGAGATTCTGCTATTAACAGCGCCAAAGGACGGGCAGAAGCCCAGGTTTTAGATGCGGAAGCGCGGCAAAAAGCAGCCATTTTAGACGCGGAAGCGCAACAAAAAGCCACCGTACTCAAGGCGCAAGCGGAACGGCAACAAGCGGTATTAAAAGCCCAAGGAACCGCAGAAGCCATGAAAATTGTGACCAGTATGCTGAAAACCGATCCGAGGGCAAAAGAGGCGTTGCAATTTTTAATCGCCCAAAACTATATGGATATGGGCATGAAAATTGGCAGTAGCGAGAGCAGTAAAGTCATGTTTATGGACCCCCGTAGTATTCCTTCGGCGCTGGAGGGAATGCGGTCAATAGTGGGTGATGCGGCGACGACTTCCTTAGACTCAGAAGAGGTGAATGCTATGCCTGCTGAGTTAGACCAAGATCTACAAGCGCTGCGATCGCAATCTTAAAGTAAGGAGTGGGAGCATCTTGCTCCCTAGTGCCGTGACACAGCTAAAATAGTGCATTAGCGTAGGGTGGGTTAGGCGGCTAAAACCTAGACTCTGACAGCAATCTCTCAATCCGCCGTAACCCACCATTTTAGGGTTGTCACGGCAGTAGTGGATTGGCAAGCTTAAAACTGTAGGTTGGGTTGAACGAAGTGAAACCCAACTTTCGTCAGACGGGTGTTGGGTTTCGTTCCTCAACCCAACCTACACTCTTACCCCCAAAATTAAGCTTGCCGGTCCAGTAGAGTGGGCAGGAGGATAAGTGACATGATTCAACTTCTACAAGCAGAGCCTGCCCACCTTACTCATGGACTACCCATGGAATCCATTCAAAGCTCACCAACACCCTCTTAAAGCTCGGAAGCCGGTAAAAGTTGGCACTGTTCACACAGTCCAAAAAATTCCAGGGTATGATAGAAGATTTTGAACTCGTAGGAGTTTTGCAGACTCGTTTCTAGGTCATGCACGGGACATTCCGGAAGCATAATCGACTTACCACAGCGCAAGCAAGTTAAATGGTGTCGATCCTGTTCAATGGAGGTATAGACGGCTTCTCCATTGGCTAAGGTGCGAGATTGGATCGCACCTTTTTGTTTGAGTCCTTCGAGAGCGCGATAGATGGTTGCAAGTCCGGTGGTTTGACTGCGGTTTCGCAGTTCAACATAGATATCCTGAGCAGAGAGCGATCGCTGAATGCCTTTGAGTAGTGTAATGATTTTTTGCTGACTGCGAGTATACTTAGATTTCATAACCAGTTCATGAGAGTAGGCAGGTTGCCCCTCACCGATGGAAAACGCATGAGTAACCGCTATGATAACGGGTTTAAGCCTATTCTTCAATTCCACACAGATGAGTTGATTCATCCTAGGTACTGCTTTCGACTATTTTAATTTCGGCTTCGGTTAAGCCGTACAGTTGATAAACCAGGCGATCGATTTCCGCTTCTAATCCGGTGATGTCTGCTTGCGGGTCGGATGTTTTGGCGTTGAGAATTTGCTCTACTAATTTTTCTAATAAGGTTTGCTGTGCTTCCGTAGCGTTGGCGATCGGTATTTGAGAAACATACATCGGCTTAAATTCAAAAAAACCTCCCTGTTTCGAGGCTGCAATTTGTTGAATAAACCACCACATCAAAGATGAGTTAAGAATTCCTAAAGTGTAATAGATATGTTCTGGAATACAAATCGAGGTTTTATCATTGCCATAATATCCTGAAAAATCAGCAGCGTATTCAACATTATTAGTAATTGCCGGAATAATAATTTTAGGTTGCTCAAATTCTTGCCAGTAGCTGGCTGCACATCTTTGTAAAGCATACCATTCATATCTAATCCCCGTCTCAGCTTTGTTTCTCCCAGATAGCTGAGTTTTAAACTCAAGTAAATGTTTGTAAATAGCAGGATAGTATTGTTGCAATGCTGTTTCTGCTTTTTTCGATGCCCCTGTAATTGATGAGTCTTCGTGGAGGGGAAAGTGCCAAGGAATAAACAACAAATATTGATCCGAAAATTCAACAGACCAGCGTTTAACATCCCGACCGCGTAAAAAAGGCTTTAACACTTCAGCAGAAGAGGGATGTTCTTGAATTAGGCGATCGCGGGTAGAGCGATCGACCACAAAAGCTTCATTAAATCCTGTGAGAATCCCCCGATAAAATCTACCGTTCACATATTCGCCTAACGGTGTGCCAGTTGTTTGCAGTTTTGCCAGTAAATCTAAAACTTCGGGAGATTCTAACCGCCAACCATCAGATGTTAAATTATTCTGGGAAATGCTAAAACCCTCTTCATGTAATATCGTGGCAAATTGTTCAATATTTTTGTGTTTGGTGGCATCCCAAGACAATGCCTTAAGTTGACTGTCATCCGATCGCATTTTACTGAGGGTAATAATACTCGGATAGGCGATCGCCTCTTCAAACACCGGAAAATCCCCGAAATCAACTAAATTAGCGATCGTAGTGGTCTCGGTCAAAAATTGACGGAGTTTTTGACCATACCCGGCTCGAAAATATTTATTAGATGAGATATAAGTTAAATGACCGTCTTCTTTCAATAACTCTAACCCTAGCTCATAAAAATAGACAAATAAATCCGCAATTCCCGTATAACATTGATACCGTTCCTGGAAAAATGCCTTAAACTGCTTAATCTCCTCCTGTCGAATATAAGGAGGATTGCCGATCGCCACATCAAAGCCGATAAAATCCCCGCGATCGTTCAAAACTTCGGGAAACTCAAACCGCCATTCTAGGGCATTCTCATAAATCTTGCCGCTTTCTATCTCCTCAATTTCAACTCGTAACTTATCAATCTGATTATTTAACTTAGCGATTTTTCTCTCGCGCTTCTTTTTCTCTGCCTTCGTCTCCTCAAACAACGAAAACTGATTTTCCAAACGATAAATCTCACCCTCTAACTGTCTTAACTTAGTTTTCTTCGGGTCAACTCCTTGCAGCGTCATCCGAAAATTTCCCTTAATCTCATCAATCAGCCGTTCCATCTCCCGCTTCTGCTGCTTATTCTCCGCATGGCGATAAGTTTGCACCGCATCGCGATAATTCTCAATACTATATTGTTTTTTCTTCAAAGCCACCCGCAAATCAGCATCTAATCCAAACCGACTAATCAAAGAATTGCCGCACTTAATATTAATGTCAATATTCGGTAAAGTCTCTAACTCTCCATATTCTATTTTCCCCTCGCCCCCTGGGAGAGGGGTTAGGGGTGAGGGCTTGTAATAAGCATTCTTCAACAATTCAATCCACAACCGCAACCGACATATTTTTACCGAATTGGGGTTAACATCCACCCCAAACAAACAATTTTCGATAATCGTCTGCTTTTCGTGAAACAGCGTCTCTTGGACTCGCTGACTTTCCCGACTTTTCGGATGATACTCAAATAACAATCCATCATCATCAATTACCACTAACTCATCATTCACCACTTCAACGTGATAATCTCTTAAAGTCTTACCCTGTCTATCCAATAAAATCTTTAACTCGCTTTTAATGGCGATCGTCTCATTCAGGGCAGACACTAAAAAATGACCCGACCCCACTGCCGGATCGCAAATTTTTAAACTGTTAATAATTTGATTTGCTTCTGACTTATCAGAAATCCGGTCATACAACTGATTAATATCCTGACAATTCCAGCCTTTCACCTGATTAAACTTCTGCACCACAGCGCGGCGAATGGTTTCCCGGCACATATACATAGTAATAAACCCAGGAGTAAAGAAAGACCCATCTTTATAACCGTTAATTTTCTCAAAAATCAAGCCCAACACCGCAGCATTAATTAATCCTTTATTCTCTTCTTGGATTTCTTCAGACCCCTCGCTGCTAAAATCATAAGCATTGAGAAATTCAAACAAATATTCTAAAGCGTTAATTTCTCCGGTGCGCTTGTTGCCATTGCTATCTTTCAACACCGTGGCCGCAAAAATTGGCAGAGTCTCATCTCGGAGATTACTAATCACAATCGTCTGTTGTTCCATCTCCGTTGGTTCAAACAGAGAACTATTCAAATAGGGAACATGGCGAAAGCTTTCTTGTAAGCGATCGCTCCTTTCCCCCGGTTTGCGAGCCAACACACTAAAAAACAGCGTATTTAAGTCATCATAATTTTTCACCGTCCCTAAATTGAGGAACCCAAAAGATAAATCATTGTGGTGGTATCGAATTAATTGCGCCTCCAATAATTTGAGAAACAAAATCCGATTCATCCAAGTAATGGCCAACTCCAACCCCAAGTTAAACAGTATTTCTGATTCACTGTCCCCAAACTGTTCTGGGTTGTCTAAACGAGAAAGTTTATCTAAATCATCCAGTTGGCCGATCGCATTTTCAATTAAAGACCCTGAGTTGCGTTTACCGGATTTTTGCCGTTGAATGATTTTTTTATTCTTTTGTTTCGTTTCCGTCAACCCAATAATATGTAACAATTCGTTATAAAAGCCTCGATCCAGACTATTACTATCATTGGCAAAGGGCAACTTTAATAAATGTTCTGGGGACAGCAGTTTAAACAGGGCAATCAGTTGATGCTCATTTGGCTTTTCAGGATTCTGTAGAATTGCCTGATAGTCGCGAATATCAAAATGAGTATATTCGATCCCCCTCCCGTCCCCCTTAACAAAGGGGAAGCCAGAGGAGGAATTTTTTATCGATGACTCAATGGCAGCGATCGCCGGTTGAGCAATTTCAGAATAGAAAAACTCAGTTTTCTGACTGGTTAAGCGTCCGGCTTCAAAATCCTTAAACTGCTTCAGGAATGTTTGATTCTGTACAAACGCTGTTTCAAACAGACTAGCATCAAAAATAAACCATTCATAAATATTAGTGGCGATTAAATATTTGATTTCCAGGTTGTTATTCGTGATGCGATCGCGCAAGAAATACAAAACCAACTCGTGCAAAGCTTTCCTGTTCAAATCATCCACCGTCAGCATCTCACTTTTATTAGTCGGCTTTTTGAACTCTAGAATCACCCCCACAGAACTCTCAGCCGTTTTGCCGGGGTGAATCACCAGGTCGTTCCGTCCCTTCGTATTAATAAAATAGTTTCCCCGATAATAGGTGTTCTTCAAAAAATCAGCAATCAGATTTTTATGAAACTCTTCTGACTCTGCGGGATTAATTTGCGCGAGTAAGGTTTTCAGACTGGTTTTAAAGCTTTCAATCTCACTCCGGGTAGGCTTAACTTTCAGGAAAGCTTTGTTTAATGCTTGTCTTGGTAAAATTTTACTCATTGCCCGCCAACCAATTCTCTAACTGTAAATTGGGAATTTCTCTAAAATGACGAATATTATTGGTCACCACAATATAGCTAGTCTAAATGAATTGTGCAATTGGAAATGCCCTCTCCCTATATCCCTCTCCCACGGGAGAGGGACTTTCCCCCTTCTCCCTTCGACTTCGCTCCCTTCGACTTCGCTCAGGGCAAGCAGGGCAGCGCCTGTGGGAGAAGGGGGTAGGGGGATGAGGGGCAATGATTTATAACTCATTTAGAATTGCTATAATGTTAGCATTCTTCTATAACTATGGCAGTTACGAACGCTTAACCGATGATGGTGTGCGATCGCAAGGTTTTGGTCTATAGTTTCTGAAGAAGCTTAATTACGTTAAGGTTTGTACATTAGATTAATGAGGGTTGAGTTGCTCTTTAGCATCACTCAACCTCCGTTGCTTTTGGATAAGGTCAACTCATTCTGCTGTATGCCCAGGCGATCGCCACCCGCGCAAAGAAACCGGGTTTCTGGTTTCCTGCCAAGACCAACCCGGTTTCTACTGACTCTCTATCGCTTAAGAATAGGCTTCCATGGGGGCGCAGGAACAGACGAAATTGCGATCGCCAAACGCATTATCAATCCGCCTTACCGGAGGCCAATACTTAAACTCCCTTGTCCAAGGCGCAGGATAAGCTGCTTGCTGGCGCGAATAGGGATGCGTCCACTCATCTGCTAACAGCATTTCAGCAGTATGGGGAGCATTTTTGAGTAGATTATCCTCCGCAGACATCTCTCCCCGCTCAATGGCCGCAATTTCCTCGCGAATGGCAATCATGGCATCACAGAAGCGGTCTAACTCTTCCTTAGACTCACTTTCGGTGGGTTCAACCATGATGGTTCCGGCAACGGGCCAAGACATGGTAGGCGCATGGAACCCGTAGTCCATCAACCGCTTGGCAATATCTTCCGCTTCCACACCGGCTGATTTTTTCAAGGGGCGCAAGTCTACGATACATTCATGGGCGACTAAGCCGAACTTGCCGGTGTATAAAATCGGGTAATGGGGGTCGAGGCGATGGGCGATATAGTTGGCGTTCAAAATCGCCACTTTCGTCGCATCCGTTAACCCTTGCGCCCCCATCATGGCAATATACATCCAGGAAATGGGGAGGATGCTGGAACTTCCCCAAGGTGCGGCTGCGACTGCGCTCTGTTCGGTCTTGCCTAAATCAATCACGCTATGACCGGGAAGGTAGGGAACCAAGTGGGGGGCAACGCCAATGGGCCCCATCCCTGGGCCGCCGCCACCGTGGGGAATACAGAAGGTTTTGTGCAGGTTCAGGTGACAAACATCTGCGCCATAGTCTCCGGGACGACAGAGACCGACTTGGGCGTTCATGTTAGCGCCATCGAGATAGACTTGACCGCCATGGCTATGGATAATTTCGCAGATTTCCTGAATGGCTTCTTCAAATACGCCGTGGGTGGAGGGATAGGTGACCATGAGGGCGGAGAGTTTGGCGCTGTGTTTTTCGGCTTTGGCTCTCAGGTCAGTGAGGTCAATATTACCCTGGCGATCGCATTTTACCGCCACTACTTTCATCCCACACATCACCGCACTGGCGGGGTTCGTGCCATGGGCAGACTCTGGAATTAGACAAATATGGCGATCGCCTTCTCCGTTATGCTGATGATAGGAGTGAATCACCAGTAAGCCCGCATATTCGCCCTGAGACCCGGCATTGGGTTGCAGAGACACCGCCTCAAAACCCGTAATTTCGGCTAACCAGTCCTCCAACAGACGGAACATTTCCTGATAGCCTTGGGTTTGCTCCAAGGGGGCAAAGGGATGAATTTGTCCCACTTCCGGCCAAGTCACCGGAATCATCTCGGCTGTCGCATTCAGTTTCATCGTACAAGAGCCGAGGGGAATCATGGAGGTGGTTAAGGACAAATCCTTAGATTCCAGGCGATGCAGATAGCGCAATAATTCGGTTTCCGAGTGGTACTGCTGGAAAACGGGATGGGTCATGTAGGGACTTTGGCGTGTGAAGTTGCCAAAATCTGGCGCTGGTGCAGAAGCGATAATCTCTTCTGCGGTAAAGGGTAGGCCTTGGTCACCTCGACTCCGCTCGGTGACCGCTTCGTTCTCTGAGCCACCGTTCCCTGAGCCACCGTTCCCTGAGCCACCGTTCCCTGAGCGGAGTCGAAGGGAACGGGCGAAAATCTCCCACAGGTCAACCACATCCGCAAGCGTCGTGGTTTCATCCAGAGAGATGCCCACAGTCTTTTCATCCAGGGTGCGGAGGTTGATTTTTTTCTCCTGAGCGGCGGCTAAGAGCTTCTCTAAGGAGGTTTCGCCCAGGTTTACCCGTAAAGTATCAAAAACTTGAGTATCGGGCAAGCTATAGCCCAAACGCTTGAGACCTTCTGCCAACCAGAGGGTCTGTTGATGGATGGTTTCGGCGATCGCCTTCAAACCCTCCGGCCCGTGATACACTGCATACATCGACGCAATCACCGCCAGCAGCACCTGAGCCGTACAAATATTACTCGTCGCCTTATCCCGGCGGATATGTTGCTCCCTGGTTTGCAGGGCTAACCGCAGAGCCGGCCGGCCATCCTTATCCTTAGACTGACCCACAATCCGACCGGGAACTTGCCGTTTATAGGCTTCGCGGGTGGCTAAATAAGCTGCATGGGGGCCACCATAACCCAGGGGAACCCCAAACCGTTGACTATTGCCCACCACAATATCCGCATCCATTTCTCCCGGAGGAGTCAGCAGGGTGAGGCTGAGAAGGTCAGCCGCAACAGTGGCCAGAGCGCCCGCTTCATGGACTTTAGTAATAAAATCACTGTAGTCATAAATTGTGCCATCGGTAGCCGGATATTGCAGCAGGGCCCCGAAAATCGGTTGGCTAAAATCAAACTGGCGATGGTCTCCCACAATGACCTCAATACCCAAAGGTTGAGCGCGGGTTTGCACCACTTCCAAGGTTTGGGGATGACACTCTTGTGAGACAAAAAAGCTATTGGCCTTCTTATTTTTGCAGATGCCATAGCTCATGCTCATGGCTTCGGCTGCGGCCGTTCCTTCATCGAGCAGGGAAGCATTGGCAATTTCTAACCCGGTTAAATCAATCACCAGAGTTTGAAAGTTTAAGAGCGCTTCTAGACGACCTTGGGCAATTTCCGCTTGATAGGGAGTATAGGCCGTATACCAGCCCGGATTTTCTAGGATATTTCGTTGGATAACCGGTGGAGTGATACAGTTCGAGTAGCCCATGCCGATATAAGACCGAAAAACCTGGTTTTTGCCCATGATGGCTTTGAGGGTGTTCAGGGCTTGATTTTCACTTTCGGCGGGGGGGAGATTCAGAGGACGAGTGAGCTGGATCGCTGGGGGGATGGTACGCTCAATGAGGGTCTCTAAGTCATCGATTTCTAACAGTTTGAGCATCTGTTGAATATCGTTGCCATTCGGGCCTAAATGGCGATCGGCAAATGAGCGAGTCTGTTGCTCAGACGCGAGTGAAGAAGAGTTTGGGGATACTGATCCAGTGTTCATGTTGGCTTTGAGAGTTTACGTCTGAAATTCTGCATGGGCGATCCATATCTCACATCATCTCACAGAATCAAAGGCTTGCAGAGTGCCATAGGCGTTTTGATGACACTCTTTCCTTTTGCATGATTGGGCAGAAAATGAAGAGTAATGGAGGAATCCTGTATTCTGATACCTATTCCCTATCCCCTATTCCCTATTCCCTGACTTCTGCAAGAAGTCTAATGATCGTCCTCATCCCCTTCGAGTTGAGCGCGGTATTCTGAGGCTGAGAGCAGGCCCTCTAGCTCTTCAGTCTCATCGATACGAACTTTGAGTAACCATCCTTCTCCGTAAGGATCGTCACCAATGTTTTCGGGGGTCTCTAGTAGCTCTTCATTACGTTCGGTGACCGTACCGGTAACGGGGGGATAGAGGTCTTCAACGGCTTTCACCGATTCAATGGAACCGAACGATTCCTCTTTTTCGAGAGCATCTCCGACTTCCGGCAATTCAAGATGAACAATATCACCGAGTTGATCGATCGCAAAGGCGCTTAGGCCAATGGTGGCAATCTCGCCATCAAGCCGCACGTACTCATGGCTGTCGAGGTATTTTAGATCATCTGGATATTCTAATTCCATAGAAACTTCCTATTTTTTTCGACTAATCTCTACTGGTTATATATCAGGATTTGGGTATGATCGGCCCATCTTCTTTTAATTTTCCAGGAATGATTACTCAAAAGCGGCGATCGCCCGTTGAGGTTTGGCCATTGCCCATTACCCATTACCCATTACCCATTCATGAGTCGAAAACTCTCGAAGCGATTAAAACCGACCATCCTCGTGGTTGATGATACACCAGCTAATCTCAGTTTACTGACTCGAATTTTGGTGAAGGAGGGATATAAAGTCAATGCAGCCTCTAGTGGAGAAGAAGCCTTCAGTTATATCCTCACTGGCTCAGTGGATTTAGTGCTGTTGGATGTGATGATGCCGGAGATGGATGGTTATCAGGTTTGTCAACATCTAAAATCCATGGAGTTGACTGCCCATATTCCCGTATTGTTTATTAGTGGTATGGATGAAACTCCCAGTAAAATCAAAGGGTTTGAAGTGGGAGGAGTTGATTATATTAGTAAGCCGTTTGAACCGGTGGAAGTGGTGGTGCGGATTGAGCATCAGCTCCGGTTGCGTAAATATCAACGGGAGTTAGAAGAACAAAATGCCCAGTTACAATTGCTGCTCGATACGACGGAAGCCCTCAGTGATGCGGTTGATATTGAGTCTGCCTTAGAGGGGGTATTGGCTAAAATTTGTCAAACTATGGATTGGGATTTTGGCGAGGCTTGGATACCGACTCAGGGGGGGACTCAGTTACGCTTAAGTCGGGGGGGATATAGCCATAGTCCCCAGTTTGAGGCCTTTCGTCATCTGAGTGAGGCGATCGCCTTTACCCCCCATGAAGGCTTACCGGGACGGGTTTGGATCTCGAAAGAATTAGAATGGATTGAGGATATTTCTGAAGCCACACGGATGATCTCTCCCCGGATGCAGCAAGCGAAAGAGGTGGGGTTAAAGGGCGCTTTGGCGGTTCCGATTTGTTGGCAGAGGGAAGTGTTGGCGGTATTGATGTTTTTTTCGCGATCGCCTTATTATCCCCATCAGCGCTCCTTAACTTTAGTTCAATCCGTGGCCAATCAGTTAGCCTCCTTAATGCGACGCAAACAAGCCGAGTCAGATTTACGCCAAGCCAATCAAGAATTAACTCGTTTAGCTACCCTCGATGGGTTAACTCAAGTTGCCAACCGGGGGCATTTTGACCAAGTATTGCACCAGGAATGGTCGCGATTATTACATCAAGTGCAACCCCTTTCCATGATTCTGGCGGATGTGGATTATTTTAAGCGCTATAACGACTGCTATGGACATTTAGCTGGGGATGACTGTTTGCGCCAAGTGGCTCAGGTGATGGTAGAAGCAGTCAGACGCTCTAGGGATTTAGTGGCTCGCTATGGGGGGGAAGAGTTTGTGGTTTTATTGCCCAATACCAATAGTTTAGGGGCTTTTCGGGTTGCCGAACGCATTCATCAGGGCATTAAGGAGCGACAATTGCCTCATGCCAATTCTGATGTCCAACCCTATGTTACCTTGAGCTTAGGCGTAGCTTGTTTGGTTCCCAGTATCGCCCTTTCCCCAGAGAGCCTGATTGCTACCGCCGATGCTTCATTGTATCAAGCCAAAGATCAAGGACGCGATCGCATTGTCGTCAATGAAGGGGCTGGCTGATAGGGCGATCGCCATATCCCGATAAAATAGAGAAAAATGCAAGAGAAAGGCAAAATTACTCATGGCTAGAGATGCGTTCCACTCTGTGGTTAAAGATGCCTTAATTGCTCAAGGGTGGCTGATTACCCACGATCCATTTCCTCTGGATTATGGAGAGGTACAAATGCAAATTGACTTGGGTGCTGAATTACTCTTGGCTGCCGAACGAGATCGGGATAAAATTGCTGTAGAGGTCAAGAGTTTCATCAATCCCTCTGCCATTTCTGAGTTTCACACAGCCGTCGGTCAATATCTCAATTATCGACGCGCTCTGAGAGTACAAGATCCCTCACGTACTCTGTATTTGGCCGTACCCCATCCAACCTATGATGAATTCTTTCGTCTCCGATTTATTGAAGAGGGAGTCCGGGAATATCAGCTCCATTTACTCATTTATGATGTAGAAGAATCGAGGATCGTGCAATGGATCGAATAGAAACCTATCGTCAAATCATCCAAGAGATTTTACTGAGCCATAGTCAAGTTAAACCGATATTTGGGGAGGTAGAAATTGGGGTTGTGTTTGATGTAGAGCGCGATCGCTATCAAGTGGTGCGGACGGGATGGATGAACAAACGGCGCGTTTATGGAGCCTTAATTCATATTGACATTAAAGATGACAAAATTTGGATTGAGTATGATGGCACTGAAGTAGGAGTCGCCAACGAACTGACAGAACGGGGAATCCCCAAAGATCGCATTGTTTTAGCTTATCATGCACCCTTCATGCGTCCCTATAATGGATTTGCTGTGAGTTAGTGGGTCTAAACTGCTGCCCTAGCCCAAAAAGTTTCTTAAAATAGATCGCAAAGCTATTTCCACGACTCCATCGATGAACTCAGAATCAGCCCCATCCACGAACGCAGAGGCACTCCCACCCCAGGTTAAACGGGTGATAGAGATCTTGCAACAAGATTTACCCACCTTATTTGAACAAGATATTAACACCGATATTTATACTGCCGATATCCTCTTTCAAGACCCCATCAGTGAATTTAAGGGCAAACTTAATTACCGGATCATCTTTTGGACACTGCGCTTTCACGGTCAATTATTTTTCACCGAACTCTACTTTGATGTCCATCAGATGCAATTTTTGCCCCCCCAAACCCTGCGTGTAGACTGGACAGTGCGCGGCAAACTGCGCGTCCCCTGGAGAGCGGAAATTAACTTTGATGGCCATTCCACCTATACCCTCAATGACCAAGGACTCATCGATCGCCATGTAGATACCTGGGATCGTAAACCCATAGAGATTTTAAAGCAATTTCTGCCGCGATCGACCAGCCCTCAAGTAAAATAGCCGAACAAGAACCATTCCCTATTCCCTATTCCCCATTCCCTATTCCCCATCGATGAGGAGGAACCCCGGTGACACTCGGTCAATTACTTGGATTTTTTAGTTTAGTGGCATCACTTTATATCCTCTGGACAATACGGGGTATTTTGTTACTCTTATTTACAGCAATTGTACTTGCTACAGCCCTCAACCGAGGGGTACGTCTGGTGCAAAAATTCGGTCTCAGTCGAGGATTATCTGTTTTAGTCACTATCAGTGTTACCTTTCTCTGTTTTCTCCTCTTCTATTGGATTATTGTTCCGCCGTTCATTGAACAATTCCAAATTCTAATTAATCTGATTCCCACCGGAATTGAACAACTGCGGATTCTACTCTACCAATGGCGAGCAAATACTCCCCCTTGGTTGCCAGAACCTCCTGATTTGTCCAGTGGTTTTCAACAAATTCAACCCTTCCTAACCCAAGTATTTGGTAACTTCTACTCTTTCTTTTCTAACTCCGTTATTGCCGTTGGTCAATTCCTGCTGGTGATTGTCTTAACCTTAATGTTTTTAGGCGATCCTCTCTCCTATCGTCGAGCATTAGTGCGCCTTTTTCCCTCCTTTTATCGACGGCGAGCCGATAGTATTTTATCAGAATGTGAAATTGCCTTAGATAATTGGTTTGGTGGCATTATTCTTAACTCCCTATTCATTGGTACACTCAGTTTTATTGGATTATCCATTATTGGTGTGCGCCTGGTGTTAGCCCATGCTCTGCTGGCTGGGCTGCTCAATTTTATCCCCAATATTGGCCCGACCTTAAGTGTTGTTTTACCCATGACCGTTGCCCTTTTAGACACGGGTGGATTTCTCAAGGCTGGTGCAGTTCTGATTTTATATGTGGTAGTCCAGCAAGTGGAAAGCTATTGGTTAACCCCTACGGTAATGGCTAAACAAGTTTCTCTGTTACCCGCAGCGACTCTACTGGCTCAAATTACTTGTTTACAGCTTTTTGGGATTATTGGTCTGTTTTTAGCTCTTCCTTTAGCTGTCATTGCCCAGGTGTGGATTAAACGACTGCTGATTGAAGACATTCTTGACCAATGGGTATTGGAAAATCCTAATTCACATTTAGCCACCATTCTGCAAGGATCGGCAGAAGATATAGAAGATAATGAGCAACAGGCATTACCAGGTTCTGAAGATCGAGAACGGTTATCTTCAGAACCTGATTCATCTGAAAATCGAGGGGAAGGGACTCAGGACAATTAGAATAATTTAAATAAATTAAACCCGCTCCCTCGATGAAAGTCCCTTTGTTTGTGTTGATGGTCTTTTGGTGATTAAAACTCAAGAACCCTTGCCTCCAGTGGATTGGGTATCGTTGATTCGAGAAGAAAGAATAAATGATTTGATGGGTAATGCAAGTTTTGTTTGATACCAATATTTACGATGCATTGATTGCTGAAGCCGCCCTTAAAGCTAATGTCGATATGCTGCTCACTCTTAATCCAAAGCATTTTATATCAAGTTCGCTTATTCATGTCCGCGAAGCGGAAATACCCTAATTAAAAATCCAGGGAGCAAGATGCTCCCACTCCAGTCATATCAAAGAATTCGAGGAGTGCGGGCATCTTGCCCGCTTCTTAACAAATTTTCATGTCCGCTTGCGGAAACCGGACTTGATATTACGCGATTAGGAGAAGCGATCGCGAATTTAGTACAAGATCCTTCTGCCTGATTGAGAAATCCGGGTTCCTCCGCGTCTCTTGGCGATCGCACGTCTTAACTCACCGGAGTCGTTTGGTCTTTTTGCCAAAGAAAATCAAGGTATTCCTCTAGTTGTTGTTGTCGCTGTTCTGACAGATTGCGAAATTTACTTAAAATCGCTTCTTCTCTCAAATAGTCACTCAAGAGTATAATCTGTGAAGCCCTTACTTCAATGGTGATTTCCGGAACATCAAACCCTTCTAAACTATACCCATCTTCTTGGGACTCTGGCATGGGATAATATTCAACAATGGTGGCAGTATCGCCTTGTTTTAGCTGATATTGGGGCAAGTCTTCAGTGAGGGCAACTTGGGAAAATAAAGGATGTTGAGTTTTCATTAATTTTCTCCTTTGTCGGGGACTAGGGTTACAAATCGGGTTCCATTATTATTGGTCATCCATATGGTTAAGGTTTTGAGTTCAATGCCATTCTGACCTCGCAATGTTGCCCGAATCATATATTTTTGACCATAGGGGGTAGTTTCGATGGGTTCAGCAGGTTGAGTAAGGACTTGGGTTCTTAAATCTTGTTCGAGTTGTTGCCAGTTCTCTAATGTATATCCTGCCTGGGCTAGGAATTTAGATTTATCATCTTTAGGAAGTTGGACGAGTAAATATTGGGTGAGTTTTGATGGGTTAATAATAGAGTCTTCTGGTAAGAAAACCATATTTTATTCTCGTTGGTTTTGATTATCGTGCATTACCAGGCTTGTAGACGCAAGGATTCAGGGGTTATCTCTTTATTTTCCCACAGGCCAGCCAGCTCAAAAAAGGCTTGCTCTTTGTCCAAGCTAGGATCGGGGCTGGTGTTTTCAGGCAGTTGGTGCGATCGCCCTTCCAAGCGTTCAATGAATTCAATCACTTGATGCTGTTGTTCGGGGGGAAATGCTCGGATTTTGGCGATCGCCATTTCTAGGGTAAGCATCATCAGAGCCTGTGATAGAGAAAGGTAGAGACCCAGAAACCGAGTTTCTTGTGTCTCTTCTCGTTGCTGTCTGGAAATGGGGCAGAAAAAGACTTAAAATAAGTTAAACAGATTAAATCGATAGCCCACGCCTAAGACAATTCCCACTTCAGTTTTGCCGTCAACAAATCCTGTGTTCACTCGCATGGTTCCCATGAAATCTCTGGAAAGGGGCACATCAACACCGCCAACAATTAAGCCATGAAACCGCCATTCGTCTTGAGTGGTGACTAAGGTTCCTCCGCCTAAAAAGGGCATGGCAACGACTTCTTGAGTCTGACCGTTTCTGATGGGAAATTCACCGGTTAGGGCGAACATACTTGCGGTTTGTTTGCCGAAAGATGTGGCGTTGTGCAAGGTCAAATATTCGCTCAATGCTCCTTTGCTCACTAAAGAGAAACCGCCACTGCCTAAGGCGGTTTCTCCATCGGTTAAGCCGATGGTTCCCCCAATGCCAAAGTAACTGCCTACGGGGGGTCTGGGATCGGATTGGCGGGTTTCTTGGGCGGTGCGTGATTCTGGTTCTGGGGACTCGGTTTGGGGTGCAGGAGAGAGGGGAACTGGGGGAGGGGGTTGGAGTTGTTTGTTGGTAGCACTGGCTGGGGGTGGCTCTGAGGTGGGAGCGCTGACGGTGATATAGTTTCCATACATGACTTGGGGGGGTTGAGCGTGGGCCAATTTTCGGGGAGAATTGCCCGTAGTGAGTCCCCCCCAGAATGCTAGTAATGCGATCGCTCTACACCCTAATTTACAACCGATATGGTTCATGATTTCCCCCTTGGGTTGATGGCAATAATGCTTGGTTATTATAACCCAAGGGGGAGGACAACTGTTAGACTAGAGATCATGTTTGTATGGGATTGATGGCGATCGGTGAAAAGTTACCCTATTGTAGAAACGTTTCATTCTATCCAAGGAGAAGGCTATTGGATGGGACGGAATGCGTTTTTTATTCGCCTTGCAGGGTGTGATGTGGGATGTTGGTTTTGTGATA
Organism: Roseofilum capinflatum BLCC-M114; assembly: GCF_030068505.1. NCBI lineage: Bacteria > Bacillati > Cyanobacteriota > Cyanophyceae > Desertifilales > Desertifilaceae > Roseofilum > Roseofilum capinflatum. Next base: position 19,049 of record NZ_JAQOSO010000117.1, on the reverse strand, counting down.
CGAAAGAGTCTTGGCCAATGGATAAGCATCCCCAATATTCAGTTGAGCAATTGGCTCAAGAGGTTTTAGCAGTGAATCCGAGTATGGTGGTGATTACGGGGGGGGAGCCATTAATGCATGATTTACATGAATTGACGGAGGGCTTAAGGGCTTTATGTGGTCTACCGTTGCATCTAGAAACTTCGGGAGCGTATCCGTTGTCGGGGACGTTTGATTGGGTGACGTTTTCGCCGAAGCGGTTTAAGTCTCCGGATTTGAGTATTGGGGATTATGTGAATGAATTGAAGGTGGTGATTACTGGTGCTGAGGATCTAGAGTGGGCACAGAAATATGCCCAATGGGTTGATGATCGGGTGGTTAAGTTTTTGCAACCGGAATGGAATAGTCCAGAGACGATTGATATAACGGTTAAGTTTATTTTGCATCACCCAGAATGGCGGATGAGTTTACAAAGCCATAAGTTTTTGGGTTGCCCTTGAAGATGTTTGTTTCTTTGACTGCTTATGAACTCTCCTTTTGAACCCGATCGCCCCCAAATCGAGCAAATCGATCGCTGGAAGCGTAAAATTGAAGTGGCGAACCAGCATAATGTGTTTTCCCACTGTCATCAGTGTGGCTATGAGTGGGTGGGGTCTTCGGAAGATCAGCCCTGTCCCCAATGTGGGAGCGATCGCCTTGAGCGCATCTTGTGTTGGCAGTTTCCCGATGGCTGAAAGGAAGCGGCTCACTCGCGATTAAAATGGCACAGGATTAGTTGCATTCAAAAGGACAAACATTCCGCGAATACAGACAATCATAATTAGGTTACTCAAAGCCAAAATACTGATTAACCGTAAACTGCTGGCCATAAACTTTAATCCTTTCTCCAATTCTGCCTGGTAATGTTGGCCAATCTGCTGCCATGCAAAGTCGAGTTCTCCCGTCTCTTCTCCTGTGCGGAGAAAGTCGATCGCCAGGGGAGGAAATATGCCTTGCAAGGTATCACTTAAGGTTTGCCCTCGCCGCATGTGCCGGGTAATGCGGGCTAACTCTTTTTTGATGCCCACATGAGGGGTCTGTTGCTGCACCCATTCTAGGGCGGTGAGGATGGGCATTCCACAGCTTAAGGGTAGGCGCAATTGGGATAAATACCAGAGGGTATAGGCTTCGATAAAGGGACGCACCAGGGGCAGATAACGGCCTATTTTGACCAGGGTGGGGCCGAAATATTGAGGTAGAGAAAAGGCGAGTATCCATAGGAAAAGAGCGATCGCCGCACTCTGAAGCCAAAACATGGGATGCAGTAAGGCGGCCATATTGGCATTCAAAATGCCTGCCAGCAGGGTTAACAGACTCCACAGCGCCAACAAGGTACTACTACGAATGGATTGAGAATAGGTCTTCCATTTCCCTTGAGTTTGGGTGATTTCGGCTAAAATCAGGCAAGTTTCCACTAAAGTTCCCTGGGTTTCGGCTAACCGGATCGCGGAGATCGTCCAAGGATCAAAGTAGGTTTGCCGTTTGCCCTCAGCAGCAGTACGAACCGTGAGCGCAGAAGCGAGATCCTGACCATTGCGTAGGGCGCGACTGGCTCCTTGAAGATAACATTGGAAATGGCGATCGCTCTCCCGTCCCGCCAAGGTTAACCCTTGTCTGAGGGTAATTCCGGACTGGAGCAACTCCGCTAAATTCGTAAAGAATAAGACTTTTTCCTGGGTCTTCAATGCCCGACTCCTAAAGCATCAAGGTTACCCACAGGACTAACGGCAGCGTCACTAAAGACATCACCGTAGACACCACCACTGTCCGAGCTGCCCATGACGCATCCCCCCCAAATTGAGTCACCAACACCACCGTATTCACAGCCGTTGGCATTGCACTTTGCAAGATTAAAACTTGCACATCCAGCACCTCTAGTCCTAAACTTCGACCCACACTATACGCAATCCCTGGGGCCACTAGCAAACGAATGATTGCCGTGATACCCTCATAGAGTCCTATTTTAAAGGCAGTGGTGCTTAATTGAATGCCGAGGACAATTAGGGCGATCGGGATTGCAGCACTGCCTAAGAGATCTAACCCATCATCGAGTCGTAAGGGAAGATCAATCGAAAAAACCCGCAAAACCAACCCAGCCACCATCGCCCAAATGAGCGGTAACCTGATAATCAGGCGCAGACTATCTCGTAATCCTCCCCCTTGCAACAAGGCCGGGCCCGTGGAAAAAATAATTAAACTCGACACAATCAGGCATACAATCGCCCGATCTAAACCCGCTTCTCCCAACGCAAAGGTCGCAAACGGCAGGCCCATATTGCCCGTATTAGCAAACATAGAAGTGGCGATAAAACTTTTTTGCACTCCAGATTTCAGGTTCAGTAAGGCGCTAACTCCCAGAGACACCCCATAGACTAAGAGCGAAGTTATCAGATATCCCATAATCAAACCCAGAGTCGTGTCGGTGGATAACTGGGCTTGATAGAGACTACTCGAAATTAAAGCCGGAGTCAGAATATAGACCGCCAATTGAGAAAGGGTCGAACGTTCCAGAGTCAAAGTGCGACCGGCAATAATACCAATGGAAATGATAAAAGTAACGGGGACTAAGGCAGATAAAATAACATTCATTACAAAAAGGCAGGAGGACAAACACCAAGAGGTTTAGGGGATCTCGTTATACTCTCTGTAGCTGCCATTCACTCACCAGGAAGGAGAAAATCATGACTCAGAGTGCCATCAATAACAATGACATCAACCATCAAACCCAGGAAACCCTGAAACAGCAAATCCGCCCCATTGTAGAGCATTTCCTGAAAACAGCATCTCCCATCTATAGCAAACCTAAATGAGTGATGTAATGGCTGCCCCTCATCCCCCAGTAGCCGAAGGGAGCGAAGTCGAAGGGAGAAGGGGAGCAGAAGTCCCTCTCCCTTGGGAGAGGGATATAGGGAGAGGGCATTTCCAGTTGCACAACTGATTTCGACTAGCTATATGGGAATTTGAGACGCAAAGGGACACCCATCCAATTCCCTGATATTTTGATTGCAGCAACTTTCATAGAGCAGAACTTAACCCTCGCCTCAGAATTCTAAAATTAAAATTGTCTACAATTGCCTAAAGCCCTCTGAACCATGAACTCTAATTTGGATATTATCAACGCCCACCTTCCTGGATATGAAGACAAACAGAATATAATCATCCGAGATGGCCAAATTCAAGCCATCTTACCCACCCAAGGCCAACAAACTGGAGATCGGCCCATCCTAGATGTTCAAGGGGACTGGATATCCTTGGCAGGAATCGACCTACAAATTAATGGCGCATTGGGATTAGCTTTTCCCGAAATCACCCGCGCAGATCGGGAAAAGCTCACTCAAATTTGTCAATTTCTCTGGCAACAAGGCGTTAGTTCTTTCTTGCCTACCTTAGTGACCACATCCCTTGAAAATATTCACAGATCCTTAAAAATATTCACGGAATTTTCACCGCCCCAAAATAGTGCTAAACCCTTGGGTATCCATTTAGAAGGGCCATGCTTAAACCCAGAAAAACGGGGCGCTCATCCATCAGAATATCTGCTTCCCTTAACCCTAGACAAGATGAAACAGGTCTTGGGAGACTATGCAGCAGTGGTCAAAGTCATCACCCTTGCCCCAGAACTCGATCCTACGGGGGAGGTAATTCCCTATTTAACTTCCTTGGGAATTACAGTCAGTCTCGGTCATTCCCAAGCGACTTGCGAGCAAGCCAAATTTGCCTTTGCACAAGGCGCAACTATGGTGACTCACGCCTTTAATGCTATGCCCGGTTTACACCATCGAGACCCTGGTTTATTGGGCGCTGCTTTGGTGAATCCCCAGGTGTATTGTGGGTTGATTGCAGATGGGATTCATGTGTGTCCGACGATGATTGATCTTGTATTGCGGGCGAATTCTAAGAATATGTTTCTGGTTAGTGATGCTCTTTCGCCTTTAGGCTTACCCGATGGCATTTATCCCTGGGATAATCGACAAATTGAAGTGAGACAGGGAACGGCACGATTGCTCAATGGGACTTTATCTGGCACGACTTTACCCTTGTTTTCTGGGGTGGAAAATTTAGTCCGTTGGGGGATTTGTGAGTTGGGAGAAGCGATTGGTTTAGCCACAGAAATTCCTAGAAAAGCTTTGCAAATACCTGGACTTTCTGCCGATCAACCTGCGGATTTAGTGCGTTGGTCTTGGGATGAGGAAGAACAGCGATTGAGTTGGGAGCGGTTATTTCAATCATGATACAGGGCTGTCCGCGATCGCGGCCCTGTTTATATCGAAGGAAGTCTGCTCTCCGTGGGGTGGGGCAAGTGAAAAACTGCCATCGATCTACCCTATAGCAGCAGGGACTAACTTTATTGAGTTAGTAAACTTACTATTATATCACTTTTATCAGGAGTATAGGCTTACACTCTTCAATTTTGTCATATTTATTTATCAAAACGTGAATTTTTGTATCAATTTTCTCAAAAATGCATAAAATTGCCCATAAAAAACTGACTAATTTATAGCACCCTCTGAAATTTCTCTCTATGACATGACCTCAAGCGAGAACCTAGATCGCCTAGATCGACAACTGCGGCAACTTGTACTCAGGGCCCAAGAGTGTGAACGGGGAACCCCCGATTATCACCAGGCCCTGAATCAACTCATCCGCTTACTATTCAATTGTGGTGAGCTTTACCGTCCCCATCCTAATGACCTGCCGGCTGATTATCGACAGGCCCATGCAGAAATTTATGGTGAAGCTCAACAAAATTTAATGCTATACCTGTGTGAACATATCGATGAGTATCAACCCGAACGCGCAAAAGTTTTAGCTTGGGTGAACTTCTTGCTCAAACAGCGCTTTTGGTTTAGCGCTATTCAAGAATTTCGCCGCTCTCATCCCTATGGATCGCAGTTTTCTCAATGGACGTTAGATGATTTGGAGGAAAATGAACCTGACCCTCATGAGGATGAAAAAAAATTATCTACCACAGAACTGATCGTTAAACGATTAGAGGAAAATCCAGAACATGAGTTTAGCAAAATTCATGTTAAACGTTATCCAAAGGCGAATCTGAGGATTTTGATTTTAAGGCGGCTCTATGGTCAGTCTTGGCAAGATATTTCTGCGTCCCTCGGTGTTAGCGTTCCTACCTTGTCGAGTTTCTATCGGCGCAAAATCATTCAATGCAAACAGCAGTTACAGGATTTAGCGACTTAATCATTTTTTTCTTGGAGTTTATTGTTATGGCTATCCCTTCTTCATTTTTCGATTCTATCGATTGTATCTGTCCTAAAGTTCCTCTAGGCTTTAGCGACCATCAACAAGCTGAACAGTTTTTGCAGGCCCAAAAGAGTCCTCAAAAGCGCAAGCAAGTTTATTTAAACACCCTGTCGGTGTTAGCGGTTAAATTTCATTTGAAATCCTTGGCTTTTGCAGTGCAGACGCAAGGGTGCGAGAGCTTTGATCCGGTGCTTCAGGCTTGCTTGGATGTGGCGGATTTAGAGTTACCGAATCGAGGTAAGCTTGAATGTCGTCCGGTTCTACCGGGTGAGGATTTTATGAGGGTTCCTCCTGAAGTGTTTGAGGATCGTGTTGCTTATGTTGCGGTGAGGTTTAATCGGGAATTGACGGAGGCGGAAATTCTCGGATTTGTGGAGCGAGTGGAAGCAGAGCGGATTCCTTTGAGTGACTTACGATCGCCGACAGAACTGCTTGACATTTTGCACCCTGTACCCTCTGCTGCGATTCATCTCAGTGATTGGCTCGCCAATCGGATTGCCGAAGGTTGGAACACTCTAGATGAGATCTTGGGAGTCGAGCAGCAGCAACTGGTGCTGAATTTTCGCTCAAAAAATAATAACCAGGCGATTAAACGCGGTAAGCTGTTTCAACACCAAAACAATCAGTTTACCCTGCTGATGGGTGTTCAACCCCTGAATCAACAGATGCAGATTTCCGTGGAGCTGTATCCGACGGGAGAACAAACCTATCTTCCCTATGACCTGAAGGTGAATATCTTGAATGATACCGGTCGTTCCATTATGGAAGCGATCGCCACTCAGACCAAGAACATTCAAATGGAATTTAAGGGAGAAACCGGAGAACCCTTTAGCGTGCAAATTTCCTTGGGTGAGATGTGCATGATTGAATCTTTTGTGATTTAATGAACATACCCTCATCATCCCTAATCTAGAATCCGCCATGAAAAAATTCGTCGGACTCAAGCTCGAAGGTGACTTGGCTGTATCCGGATGCCGAGTCACCTTAGAAATGGGTCAGGAAGGGGAACCCCGTCAGATCGAACGGGTGGGGCGGTTACCCCAATGTCCTGACCTATGTTTGGCTCTGCAACAGTGGCAAGAGAGTTATGACCAATTAGATGGAAATTCGCGGCTCGAACCGGGTAAAATTGTTTACGATGGCTCCATTAGCGATCGCCGCGAACAGTGTCGTCAGGCAGCAGAGAACCTGAGCCAGCACTTCCAAACTTGGCTCAGATCGCCCTCGTTTCAAGACCTCGATCGCCGGTTGCGGGAAGAATTACACCGAGACGATGAAATTCGGTTTCTGATCCGCACAGAAATTCCGGAATTGCAACAACTGCCCTGGCATTTGTGGGACTTAATTGACCGCTATCAGCAGGCAGAAGTAGCCTTAAGTCAAGTCTGCTTTGAACCCTGTCAACAACCCGACTCCTCCCCAGAGCAGATGAGGGTGCTGGCGATTTTGGGAAACAGTGACGGGATTAATGTGGAGGGCGATCGCCAAATCCTGGAAAGCTTGCCCTACGCACAGGTCACCTTTCTCGTAGAACCCCAACGAGAGCAAATTACCGATCGACTCTGGAGTGGCCCTTGGGATATTATCTTTTTTGCCGGTCATAGTAAAACAGAAGGGGATACGGGACGGATTTATATTAATTCCCAAGATTCTCTGACCCTGACCGAACTCTGGTATGGTTTGCGTCAAGCCACGCAACAGGGTCTACAAGTGGCCATTTTTAACTCCTGCGATGGCTTAGGACTAGCACGGGAACTCAAAGACTTAGCCATTCCCCACGCGATCGTCATGCGGGAAAAAGTCCCCGATCGCATTGCCCAAGAATTCCTCAAATCTTTCCTGCGTAGCTTTTCTGGTGGTCAATCCTTCCATCTATCGGTGCGTCAAGCACGGGAAAAACTACAAGCTTGGGAAGATCAATTTCCCTGTGCCACCTGGTTACCGATCGTCACCCAACATCCTACAGCCGCTCCTCCCAGTTGGCCGCAACCTCAAGAGCTAACGCCCGTTTTTAGCCCAGTTTCAGCACCTAGGACAAGGGTTTCTCGGCGATCGAAAATTAAGAAGCTGGTTCTGACGATTCTAGGACTCAGTGTAACTTTGCCCGTGTATGGAACCCTGGCTCCAGAGCTATCTAACCGCGTTGATCAACAGGGTGGTTCCCACTATGAGGAAGGAAGAATTACCCAAGCTTTGTTTTTTAATAGTTTAGCCATTGCGATCGCCCCCTGGACTGCCCAACCCTACTATAATCGCGGCTGGGTCTGTAAACAGAAACGAGAATTAGAGACCATCTGTCTGTTCTGGTACGAAAAAGCCGCCAATAAAGGACATCCCGATGCTCAAGCAGAAGCCGCCTATCTCAACATTCGTCTGGGGAATCTCGATCAAGCCATCTACCGAAGTAATCAGTGTATCGAACGTCCAGATTATCCGGGTATAGAAATAGCCTGTTGGAAAAATCGGGGATGGGCAAGAATGGTACAAGGACGCTGGATCGAAGCCAAAGAGGACTTAGAAAAAGCAGTTTCTCTATCTATCAGTGAAGATCTGACCGCCCCCCATGCAGCTTGTTTACTCGCTCAGGTTTGGGAACAAGAAGGCAAGCCAGAAAAAGCTCTAGACTATTGGCGCAAAACCAGAGAAGATCTTGAAAAAGATGCCACAGAAAAACTGACTCAACGCTCCAAAGAACAAGATGATTGTTTAGGTGAAGCCATAGCCATTCTTGAATATAGCGCTTTCCGCTTCGCGGACATGAACGCGCTAGGGAATAGGGAATAGGGAATAGGGAATAGGGAATAGGGAATAGGGAATAGCTAGTCTAAATGAGTTGTGCAACGGGAAATGCCCTCTTCCTCAATCCCTCTCCCACTCCGAGAGGGACTTTTTCCCCCTTCTCCCTTCGACTTCGCTCCCTTCGGCTACGCTCAGGGCAAGCAGGGCAGCGCCCGTGGGAGAAGGGGGTAGGGGGATGAGGGGAAGCCATTACACAACTCATTTAGGTTTGCTATAGACCAGAATCTTAAGTATTCTGAAGTTTATCGATCAATTCAGCTTTGATTTGCTCTGCTTTATCATTATCAATTTGGCAAGTCCCAGCATTGGCATGGCCTCCTCCTCCGTATTGCAGCATCAATTCGCCAATATTGACAGTCGAAGTCTTATTGAGGATTGATTTACCGACAGCAAAGACTGTATTTTGCTGTTTCAATCCCCACATAATATGCATGGAAATATTACAGTCAGGATTCTGGGCATAAATCATAAACCGATTTCCGGCATAAATCGTTTCTTCTTTACGCAGATCAATGACCACTAAATGATTATAGGTCTGGGAACAGCGCTGGAGTTGCTGCTTAAATTGTTCTTGCTGTTCTTGATAGAGGTTAACTCGCTCTTGCACATCAGGAAGGGCTAAAATTTCGTCAATACTGTGGGCCTTACAATAATCAATTAATTCCATCATCAATTGATAGTTAGAGATTCTAAATTCCCTAAATCGGCCTAATCCAGTTCGGGCATCCATGATAAAGTTGAGGAGTACCCAATCAGTCGGATTGAGAATTTCTTCGGCTGAAAATTGGGCAGAGTCCGCTTTATCTACAGCACTCATCATCTCTTCGGAAATCTGGGGGAATTTACCTTTTCCGCCATAATAGTTGTAGACGACTCTGGCAGCAGAGGGGGCATCAGGATCGATAATATAGTTATCGGGTTTAGAGTCGATGCGTAGGGTTTCACTCAAGTGGTGATCGAAGACTAAGTGCGCCCCTGGAACATAGGGTAAATTGGTAGTAATGTCGCGATCGCTAATTTCGATTTTGCCATCCTGCATATCTTTAGGGTGGACAAACTTAATCTCATCAATCAAATTCAGCTCTTTGAGGAGAACCCCACAAACCAACCCATCAAAATCACTGCGTGTGACTAACCGGTATTGTGAATCAACCATTACCAACCTCTTATTCAATGACAAACTGCAATCAGCCAGGACTCTGGGATAACTATCGAGTATAGTATAGTCAATGGCTGTACGCTCAACCAAACGAGAAACCCATGAGACTCTGGATTAGCTGTTTTGTCCTTGTATTAGTGTTAGCTCAAATCTTTCAACAGCTCAAAGCGCTATCAGTTCCCCTTCCTGTGTTTTTGGTTGCGGGGGGACTGTTGGCAGTTGCCTCGAATTTTGAGCAAGTACGCCAATGGACTCAAAAATCCATCCGCAAACCAGAGACAACCCCGGCTGAACCCCCGGACGTGATTGATGCGATCGATGTTACAAGCTATGAAGTCATGGATGACCCATCCTCCAACCCGATGTAGGGGCGAACGGCTGTTTGCCCCTACAGGAATTGAGATTGTGTATAAGGTCTATTAATTAATTGAATTGACCCCATTACACCCTAATCAACTCTCTCAAGTTGCCATAGGATTTGATTCCCCTCTCGCCGAACCCTGGAAACCACCCAGTTTCGCCAAACCCAGTGATCGCCGCGACTGGTAACCGCACTCGCATTGACATCCATTAAATCTGCCAACTCTGAGCTAGTAATTAAATAAGCATGACTGGCAATTTCGTCAGCAATGCGTAAGGTTTCGATCAGGTTTCGCAGTTGTCCAACCCGTACATCACGGGGTAAATTCTCCGCATTGTCGGAGGAAAGGGGATTAGAAGAAGCACTTACATCTGTCATGCCACTGTTTAAAGCAACATCCGTGGATTGTAGCGCGTTCTGTCCGTTTAGGGGGGAAACACTCGATCCCTTTTGAGTTTCTAAAGCTTGTTTTAGGTCAGGAGAGCGCCCACTGGCGAAGGCTTTGGCGATCGCATCACAGCGTTCATTATCGCGATCGCCCGTATGGGCAGGCACATATTGCCAAGTTACCATCTTAGAATTCAATTGGTCTAAACTTTCCCACAAATCCTGATTTTGTACCGGCTTTCCCTGAGAGGTTTTCCAGCCCTTATTTTTCCAGCCTCGAATCCATTGGGTAATCCCCTTACGCACATAGTCACTATCCGTAAACACCGTTACCGCTTCTGTTTGCCCCGAAGCCACCACCAACCTTAACCCGGCGATCGCTCCCTGTAACTCCATGCGGTTATTCGTTGTTTCCCCCTCCGATCCTCCCATCTCATAAACGGAGCCATCTGTAAAATTGACCACTACAGCCCATCCCCCTGGGCCAGGATTTCCTAAACATGCTCCATCAGTGTAGACGCTTTTAACCTTACGTTCAGATTCCATTAACTGCACAAACATTTCAATTTAAACCTAAACCTTATACTATAACCCCTATTTCTTCTAATCTTAAGCCTTCTCTATGGTAAAATGTTCCCATATGCCTGACTTGATCAACCTATGCCTTCCGATCCTCCGCGCTCCAAACCTGGGCGCAAATCCTCCCTCAGTCCAGAAAAATATGCTCGCCTCAAAGCAGAAGCTAAAGCACCCTATCGGGGATTACGTCAATTTATTTACGCTACCTTTGCCACCTCCGGTTTAATCGGAGCCTTTATTTTCTTGGCTAAACTCGCTTCCGGAGATCAGATAACCACCAATTTAGGCAACTTAGCCGTACAGCTTGGTGTAATTGCCCTTATGGTGTTGCTTTTTCGCCTAGAAAACCGCCAATAGATCATCGCCTGAAAAATTTTTAACGCTACCAGTGGATGCCAGACCCAACCGGTCATAGATTCAGACCTGAAAACAATTTTCTTAATATAGCTCGTTGTGTATGAGTTACTCTTGGCGTTCAGTGTAACAAACTGAAACAAAAGTCAACCATTGTCCTGGGATTCGACTTAGAATAGTTAAAGACAGTATCATCGGGAGGTTAAAAACATGAAGTTCCTCCCTGGACTGATGGAGTTGAGGCAAAAAGATTAATTTCCCTACAATAATCTATGACTAATGCAGACCCATATAATTCTTCGGAGAATCCTTTTCAACCTTTATCTGATTTAATTGCCAGTCATGAAGAGTGGTTAATGAATCAAATCTTGTACTATGCCAAGCAACAGGGATATGCAGTTTATACCTCAACATTAGCAGAAGCTTGGCGCGTTTCAATTTGTGGGTTATCCACGCCTTTAATGGAGGCGATCGCCGAAAATCGTGGAATTCAAGAATTAACGCCCCATCCCCCCAAAACTCTGGATATCGGGACTGAGTTTGGCATTCTTGAGGCGCAACGCCATCGCAGTCGGGGAATTACCATCGAACTCTTTTTGGGATTATTTAAGTATTATCGACAAGCCTATCTCGATTTACTTGAACTAGGACAATTTACTCCGGAAAAATGTCAGCAATATCGATTATTTATCCATCGATTTTTTGACCGAATTGAGCTAGGGTTTTGTGGAGAATGGGTGAGTCAAAATACCAATCAAGCTATCCGAGAATTACAAGCAGAAAATCGCAATTTGGCAAATATCAAGAATAAATACTTAACTTTATTTGAAAGCCTCGGCGATTCAGTGTTCCTACTTAACAAGAAAAATGAAATTGTTAACTTAAATGCATCTGCTGCTCGGACTTTTACAGAAATGACGGTTCCGGGTTCCCTCTATTATAGTCCAGAACCGATTGAACTCGAACTGCCTTGGCTCAATCAACAGGTACTCAATTTTATCAACTCCGAGGAATCAGAACAGCGCTATGAAGCTCAACTCTGGACTCAGACCGGTCAACGCTGGTTTGAAGTCAAATTTAAGCGCATGTTAGATGTCAGTGGCAAATTTACCGGCACAATTGCCGTGTATACTGATATTAGCGATCGCTATCAAGCCGATCAAGACCTGCGTCAAAGCGAACAGCGACTCAAAAATATCATTACCACCCATATTCATGGCTTAGTGATCTTAAACCAAAACAGTCAAATTGTTTTTGCCAATCCTGTAGCCGAGAATTTATTAAACCAGAAAAAAGAAGATTTAATTGGCACTTACTTTGCTGTAGATACCTCTGGAAAAACCACAGAAATTGTCTTAGAAAAATGGGGACAAGTCCCCGTGATCTTGCAAGTGAGAGCCGTAGAAATTCCTTGGGAAAAAGAAATGGCCCATCTAGTCTCCCTGATTGATATTACCAGCCTCAAACAAGCCCAGGAAAAATTACAAATTCTCTATCAAGCTTCTGAACAAAGTCCTGCGTCTATTGTCATTACCGATGCTCAGGGAAATATCGAATATGTCAATCCTAAATTTGAAAAAGTGACGGGTTATAGTGCCGAAGAAGTTAAAGGAAAAAATCCCCGAATTTTGAAATCCGGTCATACCGGCGATCAAGAATATAAAACCATGTGGGAGACGATCGCATCCGGGAAAGAATGGTATGGAGAATTTAAGAATAAACGTAAGAATGGCCATATCTTTTGGGAATATGCTTCGATTTCCCCCATCAGAAATCTAGAAGGAGAAATCACCCATTTTGTTGCCGTTAAAGAAGATATTACCCAACGCAAGCAAAATGAGGCGCTCTTAGAATATCAAGCTAATTATGATACCTTAACAGCCTTACCCAATCGGATCTTAGCTCGCGATCGCCTCCAGCAGGCTATTACCCAAGCCGAGGAGAAAAAAAATCAGGTCGCGATTTTGCTATTGGATCTCGATCACTTTAAGCAAATCAATGAAAGTTTAGGCCATGAACTCGGTGATGAACTGCTACAAGAAGTAGCCCAAAGATTACTCCTGTGTATCCAAAAAAGCGATACCTTAGCCCGATTAGGCGGTGATGAATTCTTGATTCTTCTGCCTCATCTTCAATCCCTCTACGATCCAGAAAATATTGCCCATAATATTCTACAAGTTTTTAAAACTCCTTTTCATATCCAAAGAGAAGAAATTTTCATTTCGGTCAGTATTGGCATTGCCCTATATCCGGAAGATGGATTCGATGCAGTAATGCTGATGAAAAATGCTGATTCTGCCATGTATAAAGCTAAAAATGAAGGGCGCAATACCTTTAAGTTTTTTACCTCTCAAATTAATCAGCAAGTTCAGACTCGAAATTTAGTCGAAAAACACCTGCGTCATGCCATTTCCCACAATGAACTGTATATGGTCTATCAACCCTTTATTGACCTCAAATCAGGATCTGTTGTAGGCGCAGAAGCGTTAATGCGATGGTCTAATTCAGAACTCGGTCAAGTTAGGCCCGATCGATTTATTCCCATTGCTGAAGAAACGGGATTAATTGTAGAATTGGGAGCCTGGGCCCTAGATCGAGCTTGTGCAGAAGCGGCTCAATGGAAAAATTTACATGATTCTCCCCTCTGGGTTGCCGTTAATTTATCTCCCCGTGAATTTCGAGAATCGAATTTTATCAAGGAGATTTTGGCAACTGTTCAACGCTATCAGATTAGCACCCAGTGTTTAGAACTGGAAATTACCGAACGGCTGTTGATGGAAGATATTCCCAATGCGAAAGAATTAATCCAAGCATTACACGATCGCCAGATTCGGTTAGCCATTGATGATTTTGGCACTGGATACTCTTCTCTCAGCACTCTCAAGCGCTATCCCTTCCAAGTCTTAAAGATTGACCGCTCTTTTATTTCCGAAATTCCTGAAGATCCAGAAGCCGTCTCCCTAGTAAAAACAATTGTGGGAATGGCTCAGTCCCTGGGCTTAAAATCGATCGCCGAAGGAATCGAAACCGCCGAGCAGCAAGCATTTTTGCAAAGCCTAGGCTGTGACTACGGTCAAGGCTATTATTTCAGCAAACCCTTAACCGCGCAAGCCTTTCGAGACTATCTCAGGGGATAATGAACAATGAACAATGAACAATTGCTGAACGATTACCCCTGTGTCCGTTTCCGGTTGGCTAAAAAGCGAGCAGCGAGAACACCTCCAATGAGTCCAAAGAGGTGACCTTCCCAGGAAATGCCGGGTTGTCCGGGAAGTACCCCCCAGATGAGACCGCCATAAATGAAACCGACAACTAGGGAAAGGGCGATCGAGCCTAAATTGCGCTCAAACAAGCCTCGAAAGAGTAAAAACCCCAAATAACCAAAAATTAAACTACTCGCGCCAATATGAAAGGCTGGGGCCCCAAATAGCCATACGCCACCCCCCGCTACTAACATGGTAATGGCGGTGACCCAAAAGAAATCTGTGGTTTCTTGCACCATCACCAACCATCCCAAAATCAGAAATGGGCCGGTATTGGCGATTAAATGGGCAAGATTACCATGCAAGAACGGAGACCAGAGGATGCCGCGCAAACCGATAATATGGCGGGGAAGAATGCCATATTGATCCAGTTGTCCTTGATAAACGATTAGATCTACAATTTCGACCACCCAGAAGGTGATCACAAACCCAGCCAAGATTAGGATCTGGGTTTTTAGCTCATTAACGATCGCCTTTCCTTCCTGACTACTCATCTTTCGTGACTCAGAGGATATCTTCTCCAGGTTAGCAATTTCTCAGGGTCTACTGGCGGAAATAAGCTTTAAAAATAGCTTGAGCCACCGGTAGAGCGGTCGCTCCACCGTAACCGCCATTTTCTACCACAACGGCGATCGCCACTTGGGGGTCACTCACCGGCCCATATCCCACATACACCGCATGGGATTTTTGTCCCAAAACTTCCGAAGTTCCCGTTTTTCCGGCTGTCAGGGGAATCGTGCCATCATTCATTCCTCGTCCCGTCCCCTTTTGCACCACCGCCACCAAACCCTCGCGAATGGCTGCTACGGTGTCAGGAGATAAGCCTGTGGGTTCCGGTTGCATCTTTTCGGTATCGGTTTGGGACGCTAATAAATGGGGTTTAACCCGCATTCCCCCATTGGCAATACTGCTCACCATCACCGCCAACTCCAAGGGAGAAGCCAAAACCAACCCCTGACCAATGGACATACTCACCGTATCGCCACTATACCAAGGCTCACCATAGAGTTCTTGCTTTTGTTCAGGAGTCGGAACCGAACCATTGCGTCCTCCGTTTAAACCCAGTAAACTTAAATCTGTAGTTGGGCCAATACCCATATTTTGGGCCCATTCGGCGATCGCCTCCACTCCCGCTTCCATCCCCATCTGATAGAAAAACGTATTACTGCTGTAAGCCAGAGCATCCCGAAAACCAATCACCCCATAACCGCCACTATGTTCGTGGAACTGAATGCCCCCCACAGTAATATAGGCCGAAGTCATCAGAGTAGAATGGGGGCTAAACTTGCCCGACTCCATCCCTGCTGCTGCGGTGACGATCTTAAACGTACTCCCTGGGGGATAACCCTGAAGAGCGCGATTTAAAAACGGTTCATCTTCCCCTTGTAGCTCTTCCCACTCCTGACTGGTGACGCGACGGGTGAAAATTTGTGGGTTAAACGTCGGCCCGCTTGCCATCGCTAGGACTCCCCCCGTTTTCACATCCAGCGCAACCACCCCACCGCGACGATTTCCTAACGCTTGCTCGGCCGCTTTTTGTAACTCTAAATCTAGGGTGAGCTGCACCGAGTCCCCAGAGCGAGGCTCATCTAAGCCTAATTCTTGCAACTCTTCCCCTTTGGCATTCACCTCTACTAACCGGCCTCCCCATTCTCCCTTGAGCTGCTCATTGGCTAACCGTTCTATGCCCATTTGTCCGACAATCATGCCCATGGGATAATCGGGATGAGCTTCGAGTTCCTCGCGGGTGGCTTCTCCCACATAACCGATGACATGGCTGGCTAGGGTTCCATAGGGATAGAGACGATTAGATTCAGAGCGAATTTCGACTCCCAACAAGTTTAATTCAGACAGAGCGGTAAATTTCTCTAAGCTCAAATTGCGGTAAATGCGAATCGGTAAGCGCGACTGATAGTCATCGGCTTCGAGTTTTTCGATAATTTCCTGTTCGGGGATATCGAGGACAGTGGCCAAGTTTTGCGCTTGGATTTGCCATTGTTGGGGCGATCGCTCCTTGGGCCAAAGGTACACCGATCGCGAGAGACGGTTAGAGACTAGAATGTTGCCGTGGCGATCGAAAATATTGCCCCGGTCTGAAGGCACAGGAACTTGGCGAATGCGATTACTTTCCGCTCGTTCTCGATTTTCTGTTCCGTGAATAATTTGTAATTCTACTAATTGGTAAGTATATCCTATGAAAATGGTAGTAAAAATCAGAATAAACGTTAAGGTTTGAGGTAACCGTTTACGAGCAATTTTTGCGGGTGTGCTTTCGGCAAACCAGGAAGAGATGGAAGTCATATAAGTTCCCTGTTGCTGTTTCTTCGAGTTATTGGCTTGTTTTCGACTGCACCCTAGACTCATCCGGATTAATTACGGTTTCGGAAAAAATAAATGTCTTTTTCTATACTATACAATCAATAGACCTAGAAAATCTTTATGATTAGATCAACTTTCCTTCCGGTAAGTCATGCTAGAATCGCGTTCAATTCTTTTACTATTTAAACCTAAAGAGGTCAATAATGCCACGAACTTGGATAGATTCGTTGAAAATTGGCATTCCCTTACTCGATCTTCAACATCAACAGTTGCTCGATGAAATGGATCGGTTGCTAGAAGGATTGAAGACGAAAAAATCTGACCGGGAAATCAAAAGTATCTTAAAAATGTTGGATGGTTATGTTGCGGTTCATTTTCGCTATGAAGAAGGATGCATGAATAATCATCAGTGTCCGGTGGCTTGTGATAATCAAAAGGCTCATCAGAATTTTGTGCAGATGTTGACGCAAATCAAAGGAGAAATTGACACTCATCAAAATCTCGATATAGTTGCCAATAAAGTACAGAAAAATTTACTCGATTGGTTTGTTAATCATATTCGTAGAATTGATAAACAATTGGAACCTTTGGTCAAGCAAAATAAGCGCATGGTTAGTTAGTTGGGGAAATAGTGAGGATGGGGAGATGACATCAAGTTCGCTTATTCATGTCCGCGAAGCGGAAATACCCTAATTAAAAATCCAGGGAGCAAGATGCTCCCACTCCAGTCATATCAAAGAATTCGAGGAGTGCGGGCATCTTGCCCGCTTCTTAACAAATTTTCATGTCCGCTTGCGGAAACCGGACTTGATATGACTTATTTACTCATTACTCAACAATCGCCTGTTCAATCTGGTCTGGAGCGGTGGGGAGTTGCACCGTTAACACCTCGGAACCCTGGTCTGTGACCAGTACATCGTCCTCGATGCGAATGCCCCGTACATCGCTAAATTGGCTGAGTTTTTCCCAGTTGACGACCCTATCATATTGGGCGCGAAATTGGGGATTGTTTAAGATGGCGGGAACTTGATAAAATCCGGGTTCAATGGTGACCACCATGCCCGATTTTAGAGGACGATTTAAGCGCAAAAACTGCAAGCCAAAGCGATCGCTCCTGTTGCGTCCTGGAGCATAACCAGCTAAATCCCCCAAATCTTCCATATCATGGACATCTAAGCCCAGTAAATGACCGATGCCATGGGGGAAAAACAGGGCATGGGCATCCTGTTCTACTAGGCTTTCCGGATTGCCGGTTAAAATGCCTAAATCAACCAAACCTTCTGCCATCGCCAAAGCGCCCTCTAGATGGATTTCCTCGTATTCTCGACCGGGTTTAACTTGGGCAATACAGCGATCGTGAGCGGCTAAAACCACCTCATAAACCGCCCGTTGCGTCGGCGAAAACCGGCCATTCACCGGCCAAGTGCGAGTAATATCAGAAGCCCATCCTCCCAGGGTTTCCGCTCCGGCATCCACCAGCAATAAATCGCCAGACTTCAAGGCATGGGGGGAGCGGTCATGATGTAGAATTTCCCCATGAACGGTGACAATACTCGTGTAAGCTGGGGTCATTTCATGGGCAATAAATACCCCTTCAATGAGCGATCGCACCTGAGCCTCCGTTTTCGCCTGAGCCGTCCCCCGCATCCCCGCTAAATGCGCCTCTACACTCACCTGCACCGCTTGCCGAATTTCCGATAACGCCCCTTCATCCTGGCACAAACGCAACTCAACCACCGCCCTCGCCAACTCTAGATCTTCCCCCTCCAAAGGAGACAGAGAACGGCCTAAAATCTGCTCTTGTTGCTGGCGAGTTGCCCAATCCTGCACCGGTAGCGTCGCTGCATCCTTCGCCCTCTGAGCCAAAGCAGACCAGGGATAATGAGCATCCGCGCCGATTTGTTCTGCCCATTGAGCGCCCGTCGGTTCCGGGCCATGCCACAAGACCGAACCAGGGGCAGGATCGTCCATAAATAATTCTAGCTTGCCCTGGTAGAGACGAATGGCAGCACGGGGAATGGAGAGACCGGCAAAATAGAGAAAATGACTATTGGCGCGAAACGGATAAATATTAGCCGGAAAATTGCGGGGACTCGGCGCACCCGACCACAAGATCACCGGAAAATCGATGTGTTGAGAGAGATTAGAGCAGCGCGATCGCACCAGATTAGCCAAAATCATAATCTTTCAAGTAGACAAGGGACAAGGGACAATAGACAATGGGCAATGGAAAATTAAAGACCAACTATAACATTTTCCTATTTATCCAACGGTTACGCCCTCATCCCCCTGCCCCCTTCTCCCACAGGCGCTGTCCTGAGCGAAGTCGAAGGGAGAAGGAGGTGAAAGTCCCTCTCCCGTGGGAGAGGGATAGAGGGAGAGGGCAAGCTCTCGGTTGCCCCTCATCCCCCTGCCCCCTTCTCCCGCAGGAGAAGGAGGTGAAAGTCCCTCTCCCGTGGGAGAGGGATAGAGGGAGAGGGCAAGCTCTCGGTTGCCCCTCATCCCCCTGCCCCCTTCTCCCATAGGAGAAGGGGGTGAAAGTCCCTCT